>NZ_JBXAST010000027.1:0-47123 GCF_058809645.1 Azospira sp. MPR-E4
GCGAGCCCGGTTTGGCGCCCCGCTACGCGGGGTCCCCTGCGCTACTCGCTTCCGGCGGGGGCTGCGCAACTCGGGCCCCAAGGCCCTCAAACAGTGCTCGCCCTTTTTCCGCCAGAACCTCCGTTGCTCGGCGCCGCACAGGGCGGATGTGGGGAGTCCCTAACGACGAAGGTCAGCGACAGACGGACAGTAAAACTGGCCGCCCGACCACCGAATCGGATTGTTAGATTTTGGCTTCGAGATCATCGCAACAAAATGAATGAGGGGTACTTGGCCACGCAGAGTTCATAGCAACAGAAAGCACTGTTCGTGGAACATTTGGGCTGTATTGTTCGCGTGCAACTGTCGTAATCAATTCTTTGAGATCAGAGTGCGCACGCGAATCTTCAAATTTATGTAGAAAGACGATGGTGTCTTCACCAGCCCTTAAACACGTTTTCAAGTATGTCTCGCTCAGGCAAATATCACGAGGCAGGTGTACATGAGAAACAAGGCCATCGAAATAAATTCTGACGTAATCGATAGTTTCTTTCGGTGAGGCGACCGAGTCAGCAACTTCTTTCGTTTCTAGCAATGGAACTCGATTGTGTGCAACTCCAGTCGATCCGATTTGGAATAGTTGAACCGGATAGTCTTGGAACCGTCCGGGGTCCTTTAACATGACTCGACACCTGATGTCTTCAAGCTCGGATGAAGGAAGGTTTATGTTCCTAAATTCTGGACGCTTTGAGGCCGCCGCACGCCATACGATGCTGAGATAAAAGAGTTGCAACGCTTCAGCGTCTTGAATTGCCACACCCCTGCAACCCACTTCATCCTCGCCCAGATAGCTGCCTGCTATTAGTTGTTCATCTCTGCCCCAACCGCTCCAGACTAATTTGTATTTCCGAAGCAATTCAATTGCTTTGGCATCGATATCGGCAAGAACATCCTCCCCAGCCCTAGTCACGAGAGCATTGTCATACCAACTATTCGCGCGATGTTTTATCCGTTGGCCAATTTCTGCTTCTATGTGCTTCTCCCCGGTACGTGACAGCCTTGTTAAAGCCAAAGGAATTATGTGCGACTTCACGAATGCACCGGTCGTTCTTGTAAGAGCGCAGATTCCATATGCTTTATTGTTTTTCATAAGTGCAAATTTTTTCAAAGGCAGCGTAGGTAGATCTAACTGGTAGTGGACAACAACAATGCCCAATATCCTGGAACACTGGACAGTTTCCAACTTACCGTCAGGATACCTGCGTCGCAACTCTAATTTGCCGAATGCATATCCTGATTAACTAAACCACACAACCTCAACCGGCATGACCAACATCGCCACGCCCCCCTTCCACCCCCGCCGAGCAGCGCAAGGTGGGCGGGGGGAAGTCGGCGAGGACTGTCTGAGCCCCCGCAGGGGGCGAGTTCCGCAGCCGCCCCGTCCGACTGAGCAGCGCAGGGGAGCCCGCAGGGCCGGGGGCGAGGGTTCCCCTTCTTTTGGTTCCTTTTCTTGGGGAAGCAAGAAAAGGAACCCGCGCGGCGGCGCGGAACACAGCCGCAAAATCAACAAACCACGCCCGAAGCACCACCCCAGCACAGCAACCAAAAACAAAGGGCGGTTGCAACCGCCCTTTAACCTCACTCCCCCGCCTTCATAAACCGCGCCGCAAACACCGGCGCCGACGGCTGTTCCGTGTATTGCGCCTCCCGACGCAGCCACAGGGTGAAGGTGGTGTGCTCCCCCGGCGCGCTTTCCACCGTGATGCGCCCGCCGTAGCGCTGGATGATGGCGTAGGAGATGGACAGCCCCAGCCCCGTGCCCTCCTGCTTCTTGGTGGTGAAGAAGGGATCGAAGATGCGGTCCAGGTCGGCCGGGGCGATTCCGTGGCCCGTGTCCCGCACCCGCAGCAGGGCGCCGGGGAAGGAGGCTTCGCCGGGGATGGCGTCGTCGGGGCCGATGTCCCGGCTTTCCACGCTCAGGGTGCCGCCCTGGGGCATGGCCTGCATGGCGTTCATCATCAGGTTGATCAGCACCTGCTGCAGTTCGCCCCGGTTCATTTCCACATTGCAGCCGGCCTCGAGCCGGGTCTCCACCTTGACCCCGGCCTTGTTCAGGTTGTGCCGGGTCAGCACCAGGCAGTCAGCCACCACGCCGTTCACGTCCGTGGCTTCGGCATAGCCGGCGAAGTCGCCGGGGCGGGCGAATTGCAGCAGGCGGGTGACGATGGCGCGGATGCGCTGGGTCTGTTCGTCGATCAGGCGGATCTCGCCCCGCACGGGCTCGGCCTGCTCCCCCAGCACGTCCCGCAGCAGTTCCAGGTTGCCCTGGATCACGGCCACCGGGTTGTTGATCTCATGGGCAACGCCGGCGGTGAGTTCGCCGATGGCGGTGAGTTTTTCGTTCATCACCAGCTGCTGTTGGGCCCGGCGCAGGGTGGCGTTGGCCTCTTCCAGGGCGGCGGTGCGCTCGGCCACCTTGCGGTCCAGTTCGTCGGCGGAGCGTTGCAGTTCCAGGCGGCGGGCGGAGAGGGAATCGAGCAGGTGGTCGAAGGCCCGGGAGAGGCGGCCCAGTTCGTCCTTGCTGGCGCTGGGGCCGACCCGGGCGGTCTCTTCGCCGGCTTCGATGCGGGCCATGACCCGGTTCATGCGCTCGATGGGGCGAAAGATGGTCTGGGCCCAGCGCAGGGCGGCCAGGGTGCCCAGGCCCGAGACCAGCAGGAAGAGCAGGAAGAGGCCGGCCAGGGCGCCGTGCAGGGCGGTCTGCAGGGGGGCTTCGAGAAAGCCGACGTAGAGCATGCCGACCCGTTCGCCGCGCAGGTTGAGCAGGGGCTCGTAGCCGGAGACGTAGGTGTCGTCCACCACGAAAGCGGAGCCGAGCCACACTTCGCCCCGGCCCAGCACCTTGTCGCGCACGGCCTGGGAGACCCGGGTGCCGAGGGCGCGCCGGCCTTCGAAGAGGCGCACGTTGGTGGCGATGCGGGTGTCGCCGAGGAACAGGGTGGCGGTGCCCTGGCTGCCCAGGGGCAGGGAGGCCTGCTGATAGACGATGGTGTTGATGCGGTCCACGATGCCCAGGTTGCCGTTGAGCAGGACGCCCCCTTCCAGCACTCCCAGCATCTGGCCTTCGCTGCCCAGCACCGGCACCGCGGCCTGGATCACCAGGCCCCGGTCTTCGGCCCGGCGCGGGTCGGGGGAGGCATTGCGGGTGGGCAGCAGGTCCAGGTGGGCCCGCTGGCGCAGGGCGGGCGCCAGTTCGTCGAGCTGCTCCGGGGCGAACACTTCCAGGCCGTGCTGGCCCCGCCCCTGCAGGGCGGACTGGACCACGTCCCAGGCGCTGCGGTCCACCGGGCCGCGGCCGCCGGCCCGCACCCGGCCGCGGGAATCGAGCAGCACCAGATAGTCCAGGCCCTGGGCCAGGGCCGCCTCCTGCAGCAGCAGGTCCATGTCGTCGGGAGCGCCCCGCTGCAGGGCCTGCAGCAGGCTGTGGGAGGAGGAGAAACCTTCCAGGTTGAGGCTGACGCCGCTCTGCACCCGGTCGAAGAACTGGCGGGCGGTGACCAGGTCGGAGCTGACCTTGTTCACCAGCAGCTGGTTGTAGCCCTGGGTGCCCCATATCCAGACGATGAGCAGCAGCACCGGCACCCCCAGCAGCAGGGGCGCCAGCACCAGGGCCAGCAGCTTGAGCCGCACCGAGCCGGCGAAGGAGGCCTGCAGTTCCTCCAGGCGCCGCCCGGGATGGCGCAGCCAGGCGCCCAGGCGGCCGCTCATACCCCCCACTCGGCGCACTTGCGGTCCAGGGTCTTGCGGGAGACGCCCAGGAGGTCCGCCGCCCGGGCCTTGCTGCCGTTGCTCTGGGCCAGCACCGCCAGGATGTGGCGCTTTTCCACCTCGGCCAGAAGCAGGGAGGGGGGCGCTGCCGCCGGCTCCATGGCGGCGCCGTCGCTGCCCAGGGAGTCCAGGGGGAATTCGCCGAAGAGCAGGGAGCGCTCGACGAAGTTGCGCAGCTCCCGCACGTTGCCGGGCCAGGCGTAGGCCGAGAGGGCATGGGCCACCTCGGGGGTGATGAGCAGGGGCGCCACGCCGAGCTGGACGCACAGGTTGTCCATGAACAGGGCCGCCAGCTCGGGCACGTCCTCGGCGCGCTGGCGCAGGGGCGGCACGGTGAGGGTCATCACTTCCAGGCGGTAGAAGAGGTCCTGGCGGAAGCGGCACTGGGCCACCTCCTGCTTCAGGTCCCGGTTGGTGGCGGCCACCACCCGCACATCCACCGGCACCTCGTGCTCGGTGCCGACGGGGCGGATCTTGCGCTCCTCCAGCACCCGCAGCAGCTTGGACTGCAGGGCCAGGGGGAACTCGCCGATTTCGTCGAGGAACAGGGTACCGCCGTGGGCGTAGTAGAAGAGGCCGTTGCGGGCCTCCTTGGCGCCGGTGAAGGCGCCCTTCACGTGGCCGAAGAGTTCGGATTCGATGAGGTCGGCGGAAATGGCGGCGCAGTTCACCGCGACGAAGGGCCGGGAGGCCCGGGGCGAGAGTTGGTGCAGGGCCCGGGCCACCAGTTCCTTGCCGACGCCGGATTCGCCCTGGATCAGCACCGTCGAGGGGGTCGGCGCCACCCGCCGCACCAGGGCCCGCAGGCGGGCGATGCTGTCGGAGTGGCCGACGATTTCATCCCGGGCGCCGCCCCGCTCTTCCAGCTGGCGGCGCAGGACGAAGTTCTCCCGGGCCAGGCGGGCCCGCTCGAAGCAGCGGTTGATGGAATTGACGATCTGGTCCACGCGGAAGGGCTTGAGGACGAAGTCGGAGGCGCCGGCGCGCAGGGCGTCGATGGCCGTTTCCATGTCGGCGAAGGCGGTGATGAGGATGACGTCGCCCGCGAAACCGGCGGCCTTCAGGTCCTTCAGCCATTCCAGGCCGGATTTTCCGGGCAGGGCGATGTCCAGGATGATCAGGTCGAAGTGGCGCCCGGCCAGCTGGGCGGCCCCCTCCTCGGCACTGGCCGCCGCCTCCACCTGCCAGCCGCGCAGGGCCAGGGTGCGGGAGAGGAAGCTGCGCATGCCCTCCTCGTCGTCCACCACCAGCACCGTCGGTTCGGCGGGGCGGTCGGCGGGATCGGGGGATTCGGACCCGGGGGTTTCGGGAATGAAGGCCATGGCGAAGAAGGGAATGGGCGCGGAAAGGGCCGATTATAAGCCCCGCCGGCGCCCCGCCCGGCCCTCAGGGACGCAGTTCCACCAGGGTCAGGTCGTCGCGGAACTGGTCGCTGCCGTGGTAGCGGGCCGCCGCCAGCCAGATGCCCTGCACCGAGCGGCGCGGCCCCGGCTCCGCCAGGAGGGCGAAGATGGCCTCCTCGCCGAAGGCCTTGCCGTTCTCGTCCTCGCACTCGCAAAAGCCGTCGGTGAACAGGTAGAAGCGGTCCCGGGGATGGAACACCAGTTCCGTCGGCGCTTCCGTCTCCCCCAGGTTGGGCTGCAGGCCGAGGGGATAGTAGGCCGAGCCCACCAGGGTCAGCTTGCCCCGGCCGCTGCGGTTGAAGCAGCCGGGCATGCCGCCGTTCCACACCCGCAGCCGGTCCCGGGCGGCATTCACCTCCACCAGGGCGAAGGCCATGAACATCTGCAGCGGCAGGCGCTGGAACATGACCCGGTTAAGTTCGATCAGCAGGGCCTCGGCATCGCCGTTCTCCGCCGCCTGGGAATAGAAGACGTGGCCCAGCAGGGGCGCCACCACGGCGGAGGCGGGGCCGTGGCCGGAGATGTCGCCCACCAGCACCCACTGGCGCCGGTCCGGGGTCATGGCGGAGAGCAGCATGTCGCCGTTGCTGCGGTCCACCGAGGAAAGGACGTAGCGCAGCTTGTGGGGATCGAAGGTCTCGGTCTCCCGCAGCCGGGTGAGGATGTCCTCGGCCAGGCAGCGCTCGTGCATCAGCCACTGGTTCTGCTCCGCCAGCTGGCGCCGCGCCTCGGCCAGGGCCACATGGCTGCGGATGCGGGCGCGCACGATGGAGGGACTGACCGGGCGGCCGATGAAATCCACGGCCCCCAGGGCCAGGCCCCGGACCTCGTCGCGGATGGCGGTCATGGCGGTGACGAAAACCACGGGAATGGCGGCGGTGGCCGGATCGGACTTGAGCCGGTCCAGCACCTCGTAGCCGTCCATGCCCGGCATCATGACGTCGAGCAGGATAAGGTCCGGCGGCGGCTCGTCCACGGCGCAGGCCAGGGCTTCCGGACCGTTGTAGGCGAAGCGCAGGTCGTATTCGAACTGCAGGCAGTCGGCCAGCACTTCGACGTTTTCCCGGGCGTCGTCGACGATGAGGACGATGGGGCGCCGGGGCGTCCGCCACGGACACCCCCTGCCGGCGGGCAGCCCGGGGCTGCCCTGGTCGGACGCATGTGACACGGAAGCCCTCCAGCCACTCCGGATCGGAACGGTCGCCGGCGGGCCGGAGCCCGCCATGGCGGCGTCAGACCAGCTTGAGCACCTTGTGCAGATTGACCAGCTTGAGGACTTTCTTGACGTCGCTGCTGCAGTTATGCAGCTCCAGGGACTTGCCTTCCCGGGTGACGCGGTCGTTGATGACCATGAGGGCGCCGATGCCCGAACTGTCGATGTAGGTCAGCTTGCCGCAGTCGAGGATGACCCGGCTGGCTTCCGGCATGGCGATCAGGCTGTTGCAGCGGCTGTGGAAATTGACGGTGTTGGAGTAATCCAGGCGGCCCTCCAGGACCAGGGAACACTCGCCATCCTGCTGGCGGATTTCAGCTTGGTTGTCCATTTCTTATCCCCCTGAAACTCCCGGGAGGCAGGCGGGGCCGGCCTCCGGGCAAGATTGAGCCACTCACCCGACCCAGTGCCTCCCTGGAAATGTCTCTCAGCGTTATATGGCGCGGGCCGGAGGGTCATTAGGCTACCGCCGCCGCCCCCGCGTCAAGCCCCTGCCATCAACGTACGGCAAACCGCTTTTCCATCTCCGCCGCCATGGCGTTGAACTGCTCGGCCAGCTCGTGCTGCAGCAGGGACGGCCCCAGCAGGGAGGGCAGCCAGAAGTCGGGAACCATCGCCACCCGGTAGGAAAAACGGGTGCCGCCGTCCAGGGGCGCCAGCACCATGTCGCTCTCGAATTGCCTGGTATTGCCGGCCAGGCCGCGGGCCTGGATGCGCCGCCGGGGCGTCAGGGTGATCTCCCGCAGGGACTCGAAGGCGAAGGAGAAAATGCCGAAGCGGGCCCTCCCCTTCTGCTCCACCTGCAGCACCTGGCCCTGGCGGGAAAGCACCCGGCTGCTGAGATTGGTGAGGATGGCGGTCATGTTGTCGAAGTCCGTCAGCACTTCCCAGGCGACGGACGGCGGCACCGGCACGACGAACTGCGCCTCCACCGTCCACGTCTCGCCCTGGCGGCGCACCTGGATCTCATCTTCGCCGATGCGGGCGGGGGCATTGGCGCCGGCGAGGACCAGGCCGGGGGCCAGCGGCAGCAGGGAGAGGGCCCGCAGAAGGAGGCGGCGACAGGAATCCATGGCCCATTCTTGCGCCGGGCCCTGACCCGGGTCTGACCGGGCCGTGTAAAAGAATGTTCAGAGGGAGAGCACGGCGGGGAGGAAGACCTCGTTCACCAGGAGCCCCTTGGCGCCGCGGCCGAAGCGGGAGCGGCGGGCCCACAGCCAGCCGGGCTGAGGGCCGAGGGCGGCCTCGGCGCTGCGGTAGAGGCGGTGGCGCCGGTCCAGGGCGCGGAATTCGAGGCGGCCCCGGGCGATGCGCGGGTCGGAGAAGAGCAGGCTGCCGAGGGAACGCTGGCCCAGGGCGAAAAAGCGCTGATCGAAGGGATGGCGCGGCGCCAGGGGCATGACGGTGTGGGCGAAGACCACCGGCACCTCGTCCGCCAGCAGCAGCACTTCCCGCATCCAGACCCGGGTGCCGGCGGGCAGGCCGAGGCAGGCCGCCTCTTCGCTGCCGATGGGGGCCAGGCACTGGCGCAGGCATTGCACGCGGAAACGGTCGCAGCGGGCGCGGATGCGGGCGGTGAGGGAACCCCGTTCCTCCAGCCAGGGACGCAGGGCCGGGGCCGGGGCCCGGCCGCGTTGCAGCAGGGCCGGGCGCCAGGCGGCGCGGGCCGGGATCATCGCGGCGCGGGAGCGCGCTCGATGCCGCCCAGGGTCAGGCCGGCCTTGAGGCCCCGCTGGGCGAACCAGCCCTGGTTCATCTCCAGGGCGAAGCGGGCGTCCTTGTCGGCGCAGTGGCTGTTCTCGGTCTGGGGCTGCATGTCGCGGATGTTGATGATGCGGCCCTGTTCATCGAGGAAGGCGACGGAAAGGGGCAGCAGGGTGTTCTTCATCCACATGCAGTGGCGGGCCGGGAAGGGGAAGACGAACAGCATGCCCTGGTTGGCCGCCATGCTGCGGCGGTTCATCAGGCCCTGCTGGCGGTCCGGATCGGTGTAGGCCACTTCGGCCTCGATGCGGTGGAAGCCGGCGGTCAGTTCCAGGCGGCCCATCTCGGCCAGGGCGCTGCCGCACCAGGCAGCGGCTGCCAGGGCCAGGGCGGCGCCCAGGGAGCGGGAAAGGGTGGTGGTATGCATGGGGCGGAATTATAGGCCAGCCGGCAGCGGCTGCCCTACTTTGCACAGCGCCGGGCCGGGCAGGCCGCAAGCCTGCCGGACCGGCCCGGCGGCTTAGTGGTGGCGCTTGGCGTGGTGCTTGGCGGCCTTGGCAGGCTTGACGTGCTTGGCATGGCTCGCCTTCTTGGCGTGGTGGCCATGGGTGGCGGCTTCAGCGACGCCGGTGCCGAGGGCGAAGGCCAGGGTCAGGGCGAGCAGTAGGGCTTTTTTCATTTGCAACTCCGTCAGGGGATGGGGTTCGGCCGGGAGCGCCGTCCGGCGCCAGGTCGGCAAAACCGCCCTGCAGCAGACGCCACTCTCCCGGGGCCAGGCCTTCCACGGAAGCCCGGCCGATGGCGGCCCGGATGAGCCGGAGCGTAGGGTAGCCCACGCTGGCTGTCATCCGCCTGACCTGGCGGTTCTTGCCCTCACGGATTTTCAGTTCGATCCAGCTGGTGGGGATGGCAGCCCGGTAGCGGATGGGCGGCTCCCGCAGCCACAATCCATGCGGTTCTTCCATGAGCCTGGCCTGGGCGGGCCGGGTGACGCCATCCTTCAGGGCAACCCCCTGACGAAGGGCTTGCAGCGCGGCTTCCGTCGGCACGCCCTCCACCTGCACCCAGTAGGTCTTTTCCAGCTTGTAGCGGGGATCGGCGATGCGGGCCTGCAGGACGCCGTCGTCGGTGAGCAGGAGCAGGCCTTCGCTGTCCGCATCGAGGCGGCCGGCGGGATAGACGCCGGGTATCTCCAGGTAGTCCTTGAGGCCCTGCCAGCGGCCTTCGGGGGTGAATTGGGAGAGGACGCCGTAGGGCTTGTTGAAAAGGAGGATGCGGGCCATCTCAGGCGTTTTCCCCGCCGGCGGCATAGAGGCGGCTAAAGCGCAGTTCTTCCGGATAGGGGAAGAAGTCCTCCACCCGCCCTTGGCGGATCTGCTCCTGGGCCGCCTGCCAGAATTCGGGCTGCAGCAGGTCCCGGTGGTGCTTGAGGAAGGCCTGGCGTACCGGCCGGGAGCCGAGCAGGAAGGTGGAGAACTCTTCCGGGAAGACGTCGTTGCGGGCCACGGAATACCAGGGCTCGCCGGACATTTCCAGTTCCGGATAGGGGGCTTCCGGGATGGCCCGGAAATTCATGTCGGTCATGTGTTCGATTTCGTCGTAGTCGTAGAAGACGATGCGGTTGTAGCGGGTGACGCCAAAGTTCTTCCACAGCATGTCGCCGGGGAAGATGTTGGCAATGGCCAGTTCCCGGATGGCGTTGCCGTAGTCCTTCACCGCCGCTTCCACCTTCTCTTCCGGGGCGTTGTCCAGATAGATGTTGAGGGGCGTCATGCGCCGCTCGATGTAGAGGTGCTTGATGATCAGGTCTTCCCCGTCCTCCTCCAGGAGGGAGGGCACCTGCTGCCGCAGTTCCTCCAGCAGGGCCGGATCGAAGCGGGAACGGGGCAGGGCCGCATAGGAGAACTCCAGGGTGTCGGCCATGCGCCCCACCCGGTCCACCTGCTTCACCAGCTGGTACTTGTACTTGACCGTGGCGTGGTCCACTTCCTTGGAGCTGCCGAAGACGTCCTTGATGATCTTGAAGACGTAGGGGAAGGAGGGCAGGGTGAACACCAGCATCACCAGGCCCCGGATGCCGGGGGCGACGATGAATTTGTCCTCCGAATGGCGCAGGTGGTAGATGAGGTCGCGGAAGAACATGGTCTTGCCCTGCTTGCCCAGCCCCAGCATGGTGTACAGCTCGGAGCGGGGCTTGCCGGGCATGATGGAGCGCAGGAACTGGACGTAGCCGGAGGGCACTTCCATATCCACCATGAAATAGGCCCGGGACAGGGAAAAGAGGATGGAGATGCGCCAGGCGTCGAGCAGGATCGTATCCAGATAGAGCTTGCCGCCCGGGGTGTGCAGCACCGGGATGGCGAAGGGGTATTCCTGGTTGCCGTTGATGGCCTTGCCGATGATGTAGGCGCCCTTGTTGCGGTAGAAGGCGGAGTACAGCACCTGGATCTGGCAGTTGGCCTCCCGGGCCGGCAGTTCGCCCCCGAGATGGGTCCGGATGGTGCGGTAGAGGTAGTCCACGTCCCGCTCCAGGTCCTCGAAATCCCGCTGCCAGTCGAAGTCCAGGATGATCTGGCGCATCGTTTCCGCGAGGCCGCCCTCCCCCGGGTAGTAGCTGGAGTAGGTGGGCGGATTGGATTCGATGTTCTCCGTGGAGATGGCCGGCCGCACGAAGATGAAGTCGTTGTGGAAATAGGTGCGGTGCAGGATCTTGCAGCACACGGAGTTGAAGAAGGTCTCCGCCAGCTCCGGCTGCTTGTGATTGAGCAGCAGGCCAATGTAGAGCAGCTTCACCTGCTGCCAGGTGGCGTCGTCCAGGGCCTCGGCCCGGAATTCGTCGCGCAGGCGCTCGACGCACTCCTCCACCCGGTCGTCGTAGAAACGGATGCGGTCCTTCACCGCCTTGTGCACCGCCAGCCAGTCGCCGGACTCGAAACGGAACTTGGCCTCCCGGCTGGTCTGGCGGAACAGCCGATAATGCTTATTGAAGCCGTCGATGAGGGCAATGGCGATGCGATTGGCGGTGGCGGCGGTCGAAATGTCCATCGGCACGGGCGGAACGCGGAAGAAAGCGGAAATCTTAGCACCGGCCAGCCCCGCCTCCCGCGGAAATGGGGCCCGGACAGGCCCCATGAGGGGCCCTGGGGAGGGAAAGGCGGGCATCCATCCCCACGGCATTCATTGCACGGTACGCAATAAGATTGCACCGGGTGATATAATATATATAAGAGTTGTCCGCACCTTTAACTACGAACTATGTGAGGGATTAGCATGTCTGCTGGTAAGTCGAAGATCATTTACACGCTCACTGATGAGGCGCCCCTGCTGGCGACCTGTGCTTTTCTGCCGATCATCCGCACCTTCACCGGTCCGGCCGGCGTTGAAATCGCCGAAAGCGACATTTCCGTGGCCGCCCGTGTCCTGGCCGAATTCTCCGACTACCTGCGCGACGACCAGAAGGTTCCGGACAACTTGGCCGAACTGGGCCGCCTGACCCAAGACCCCGACACCAACATCATCAAGCTGCCCAACATCAGCGCCTCCGTGGCCCAGCTGGTGGCTTGCGTCAAGGAACTGCAGGCCAAGGGCTACGCCATCCCGGACTACCCGGAAAACCCCACCACGGACGAGGAAAAGGCCCTCAAGACCCGCTACGGCAAGTGCCTGGGCTCCGCCGTGAATCCGGTGCTGCGCGAAGGCAACTCCGACCGCCGCGCCCCCGCCGCCGTCAAGAACTACGCCAAGAAGCACCCCCACTCCATGGGTGAATGGAAGCCCTGGTCCCAGACCCACGTGGCCCACATGGACCACGGCGACTTCTACCACGGTGAAAAGTCCCTGACCCTGGACAAGGCCCGGGACGTGAAGATGGAGCTGGTCACCAAGAGCGGCAAGACCATCGTGCTGAAGCCCAAGGTGGCCCTCAAGGACGGCGAGATCATCGACTCCATGTTCATGAGCAAGAAGGCCCTGTGCGACTTCTACGAGAAGGAACTGGAAGACTGCCGCCAGGCCGGCATCCTCTTCTCCCTGCACGTGAAGGCCACCATGATGAAGGTGTCCCACCCCATCGTCTTCGGCCACTGCGTCAAGATCTACTACAAGGAAGCCTTCGAGAAGCACGGCAAGCTGTTCGACGAGCTGGGCATCAACGTCAACAACGGCATGGCCACCCTCTACGAGAAGATCGACACCCTGCCCGAATCCAAGCGCGACGAGATCATCCGCGACCTGCACGCCTGCCAGGAGCACCGTCCCCGTCTGGCCATGGTGGATTCCGCCAAGGGCATCACCAACTTCCACTCCCCCAACGACATCATCGTGGACGCTTCCATGCCCGCCATGATCCGCGGCGGCGGCAAGATGTGGGGTGCCGACGGCAAGCCTTACGACTGCAAGGCCGTGATGCCCGAATCCACCTTCGCCCGCATCTACCAGGAGATGATCAACTTCTGTAAGTGGCACGGCAACTTCGATCCCAAGACCATGGGCACCGTGCCCAACGTCGGCCTGATGGCCCAGAAGGCCGAGGAATACGGCTCCCACGACAAGACCTTCGAAATCGCCGAAGCTGGCATCGCCAACATTGTGGACCTGGCCACCGGCGAAGTGCTGCTGTCCCAGAACGTGGAAGAAGGCGACATCTGGCGCATGTGCCAGGTGAAGGACGAGCCGATCCGCGACTGGGTCAAGCTGGCCGTCACCCGCGCCCGCAACTCCGGCATGCCCGCCGTCTTCTGGCTGGACCCCTACCGTCCCCACGAGGCCGAGCTGATCAAGAAGGTGGAGAAGTACCTCAAGGATCACGACACCAGCGGCCTGGAAATCCACATCATGTCCCAGGTGCGCGCCATGCGCTTCACCCTGGAACGGGTCGCCCGCGGCCTGGACACCATCTCCGTCACCGGCAACATCCTGCGCGACTACCTGACCGACCTGTTCCCCATCATGGAACTGGGCACCTCCGCCAAGATGCTCTCCATCGTTCCCCTGATGGCTGGCGGCGGCATGTACGAAACCGGTGCCGGCGGCTCCGCCCCCAAGCACGTGCAGCAGCTGGTGGAAGAAAACCACCTGCGCTGGGATTCCCTGGGCGAGTTCCTGGCCCTGGCCGTGTCCCTGGAAGAGCTGGGCATCAAGACCGGCAACGCCAAGGCCAAGCTGCTGGCCAAGACCCTGGATGAGGCCACCGGCAAGCTGCTGGACGAGAACAAGTCCCCCTCCCGCCGTACCGGCGAGCTGGACAACCGGGGCAGCCAGTTCTACCTGGCCCTGTACTGGGCCCAGGCCCTGGCCGCCCAGTCCGAGGACAAGGACCTGGCCGCCAAGTTCGCTTCCCTGGCCAAGTCCCTGGCCGAAAACGAGCAGAAGATCGTGGACGAACTGAAGGCGGTCCAGGGCAAGCCCGTGGATATCGGCGGCTACTACCTGGCCGACCAGGCCAAGGTGACCGCCGTGATGCGCCCCAGCGCCACCCTCAACAGCCTGCTGCAGGCCGCCAGCGCCGCCTAAACGCGCCGCTCCAGCCCCCCCCCCCAAAGAACCGGACAGATCACCTCAGGGTGGCCTGTCCGGTTTTTCTTTTTATCGGGCTGAGGACAAGTCGCTTCCCTATGATAAGAAGCGCTCAGGCGGAGCGGGGGGCTAACATGATAATGGCCATGCCGGCCAGGGCCACCGTGGCGCCGACTCCGTCCCACAGGGTGGGGCGGATGCCGTCCACCAGCCACAGCCAGAGCAGGGCGACGCCGATGTAGACGCCGCCGTAGGCCGCGTAGGTGCGGCCGGCGGCCTGGGGATGGAGGGTCAGCAGCCAGGCGAACAGGCCCAGGCTGAAGGCCGCCGGCAGCAGCAGCCAGACCGAGCCCCCCTTTTTCAGCCACAGCCAGGGCAGGTAGCAGCCGACGATTTCCGCCACGGCGGTGGCGACGAACAGCAGCAGGGTCTGCAAGGCGGGCATCAGGGGCGCCGCAGCAGCAGGTGCTGGCGGATCATGTCCGGCACCTTGAGGCGCAGCAGGTCGCCGGGCTGGCTGGAGAGCCAGTTGTTGAAAAGGCCGGCGGTGAAGGACAGGGTGTCGTAGGCGGCCCCCTCCGGGTCCAGCCCGGGGCGCAGGTAGCCCTTGTCGGCTGCACGCTGGTAGCAGCGGATGAGCTTGGCGAGGAAGTCCATGCAGGGTTTGTTGACTTCCTGCAGCACCTGCGCAAATTCATCCACATACTCGCAGCGCAGGGTCATAATCTCGAAAACCTGACGGACTTCCGAACGTCCGTCGATGATGCGGAAAAACGCCAGCAGGCTCTGCTCGATGCCGTCGAGGGGATTCGGGAGATCCGGCGAATCCAGGTAGGCATCCACCTCGTCCAGCACCGCCAGGGAATCTTCCCGCATGGCGAAGAACAGTTCCGCCTTGTTCTCGAAATGCCAATAGACGGCGCCCCGGGTTACTCCGGCCACCCGGGCGATCTTTTCCAGGGACGTACGGCTGACGCCGCATTCGTGGAATACGCAGCGGGCCGCATCGATGATTTCGCGCCGGGTCTGTTCCGCCTCGGCCTTGGTTTTCCTGACCATGCTTCCTTCCTCTGGAACGGCGCCTGGCGCCGCTCCGCGAACCATTGGCCCCGCCTGCACACCAAGTGTTTGCCGGGCCGTTTGATACACAACGTTACAAATAGGTCGATTTACATACAACCTTGATTGTATATAATCATCAGCATAATTCAAAGTCCGGAGCTCCACTCATGTCGTCCACCCAACAATTCCCCGCCCCCCTCCTCCGCCTGCGGCCGGCTGCCGCCGCCCTGGTGCTGGCCCTCGGCCTGGCTGCCTGTTCCGGTGAAAACGCAGCCCCCCAGGGCGGCGCCCCCCAGGCCCTGCCGGTGACCGTGCTGGAAATGCAGCCCCAGAACCTGCCGGCCTCCCTGGAGCTGATGGCCCAGACCGAAGGTGCCAAGGAAACGGAAGTGCGCGCCCGGGTGGGCGGCATCCTGATGAAGCGCCTGTACCAGGAAGGTGCCCTGGTGAAGGCCGGCCAGCCCCTGTTCCAGATCGACCGGGCGCCCTACGAGATCGCCCTGGCCGAAGCCAAGGCCAAGGCCGAGCAGACGGCCCGGGAAGAGGGCCGCCTGAAGGGCCTGCTGGCCCGCCAGGCCGTGAGCCAGAAGGAATACGACGATGCGGCCTCCAACAACGCCATCGCCCAGGCCGCCCTGCGCCAGGCCCAGCTGAACCTGTCCTGGACCACCGTCACCGCCCCCGTTTCCGGCACCTCCGGCCGGGCCGTGAAGTCCGAAGGCAACCTCATCAACACCTCCGACGCCAGCCTGCTCACCTCCGTGTACCAGGCCAATCCGATGTGGGTGCGCTTCGGCCTCTCCGAGTCCGACACCGCCAACCTGCCCGGCGGCCAGCTGAAGGCCGAGATGGTCAGCGGCGTCGAGCTGATCCTTCCCGACGGCAGCGTCTATGACAAGCCGGGCAAGATCAACTTCCTCGCCTCCACCATCGACACCACCCTGGGCACCCAGCAGCTGCGCGCCGAATTCGATAACAGCGACGGCAAGCTGCTGCCCGGCCAGTTCGTGCGCGTGCGCCTGCTCACCGGCAACCGGGAAGGCGTCTTCCTGGTGCCCCAGGCTGCCGTCATGCAGACCGAACAGGCCCGCCTGGTGATGGTGGTGGACGCCGAAAGCAAGGTCGCCCCGCGCCCGGTGCAGACCGCCGAATGGCGCGGCAAGGACTGGGTCATCACCGGCGGCCTCAAGGCCGGCGACAAGGTGATCGTGGACAACCTGATGAAGGCCCGCCCCGGTGCGCCCGTGGCGCCCCACGGTCCCCAGGCTGCACCCGGCGCCCCTGGCGCCGCTCCGGGCACCCCGGCCCTGGGCCAGCCTGCCGCCGCCAAGCCGGCCGATGCCGCCCCCGCCGCCGCGCCTGCCAAGGGCGCCGAGGGTGATGCCGCCAAGACGCCCGCCCAGCCTGCTGCCCAAGGCAAGCAATAAGCTGAGCCAGAAAGGGATTCGAACCCAACATGTCACGCTTTTTCATCAATCGACCGATCTTCGCATCGGTCATCTCCATCGTCATCGTCATCGCCGGGATCATGGCATCCCGGGTGCTGCCCATTTCCCAGTACCCGGAAATCGCGCCGCCGACGGTGATCATTTCCGCCTCCTACCCCGGCGCCTCCGCCGAAACCCTGGCCAAGACCGTCGCCGCCCCCATCGAGGAGCAGCTCTCCGGCGTTGAAAACCTGATGTATTTCAACTCCACGGCCTCCGCCAACGGCTCCCTCTCCATCACCGCCACCTTCGAGGTCGGCACCGATGTGGACATGGCCACGGTGAACGTGAACAACCGGGTCAAGATCGCCGAGCCGCGCCTGCCGGACGTGGTGCGCCAGTACGGCGTGACCGTGCAGAAGCGTTCCAACGACATCCTGATGGTGGCTGCCATCACCTCGCCGGAAGGCACCCGCACACCCCTGTACCTGTCCAACTACGCCCTGGTCAATATCCTGGACGACCTGAAGCGCATCCCCGGCGTCGGCGATGCCCAGATCTTCGGTGCCCTGGACTACTCCATGCGGCTGTGGCTGCGGCCCGACCGCATGGCCCAGCTGGGAGTGACGACGACGGAAATCTCCAACGCCATCGCCGCCCAGAACAAGCAGAACGCCGCCGGCAAGATCGGCCAGGAGCCGGCCCCCAACGGCCAGCAGCTGGTCTACACGGTGACTGCCAAGGGCCGCCTGACGACGCCGGAGCAGTTCGGCAACATCGTCATCCGCGCCGACGGCCCCAAGGGCGCCCTGTACCTGAAGGACGTGGCCCGGGTCGAGCTGGGTGCCCAGAACTATGACGCCTCCACCGCCCTGATGGGCAAGCCCGTGGTCGGCGTCGGCATCTTCCTGCAGTCCGGCGCCAACGCCCTGGACGTGGCCAAGAAGGTGAAGCTGCGCATGGACGAACTGAAGCAGAAGTTCCCCAGCGACGTGGATTACGTGGTCCCCTTCGACACCACCAAGTTCGTCCAGGCCTCCATCACCGAAGTGGTGCACACCCTGGTGGAAGCCCTGGTCCTGGTGGCCATCGTCGTCTTCGTCTTCCTGCAGAACTGGCGCGCCACGGTGATTCCCCTGGTGGCCGTGCCCGTCTCCCTGATCGGCACCTTCGCCGGCCTGTGGCTGTTCGGCTTCTCCATCAACACCCTGACCCTGTTCGCCATGGTGCTGGCCATCGGTATCGTGGTGGACGACGCCATCGTGGTGCTGGAGAACGTCGAACGCCTGATGTGGGAAGAGAAGATGGCGCCCAAGGAAGCGGCCATCGAAGCCATGCGCGAAGTATCCAGCGCCGTGGTGGCCATCGTCCTGGTGCTGTGCGCGGTGTTCATCCCCGTCGCCTTCCTGGGCGGCATCGCCGGCATGCTGTACAAGCAGTTCGCCGTCACCGTGGCCATCTCCGTCACCCTCTCCGGCATCGTCGCCCTGACCCTGACGCCGGCCCTGTGCGCCCTGCTGCTGCAGCCCAAGCATGAAGAGCCGGCCATCTTCCGTCCCTTCAACCGCCTCTTCGAGCGCTTCACCAAGTCCTACACCGACACGGTGAACAAGACCCTGCATCACCGCATCATCGGCACCGTGGCCTGCGTCGTCATCCTCGGCGGCAGCTTCTTCATGTTCCGCGCCGTGCCCGGCGGCTTCGTGCCGGCGGAAGACCAGGGCTACCTGATCAGCGCCCTGATGCTGCCCGACGGCGCCAGCCTGCAGCGCACCCGCGCCACCGGCGACCAGTTCCAGTCCATGATCAAGCAGGACGAGGCAGTGGACCGGGTCTTCGTCATCGCCGGTAACGACATCATCGGCGGCGGCATGAAGCCCAATGCCGGCACCGTCTTCATCCCGCTGAAGGACTGGGACGAACGCAAGGCCGGCGCCGACGACCTGGCGAAGAAGTTCATGGGCATGGGCATGATGCTGCCGGACGGCCTCGGCCTGGTGTTCAACCCGCCCGCCATCCGCGGCCTGGGCAACGCCGGCGGTTTCGAAGCCTACATCCAGGTCCGCGGCGACGCCGATCCCCAGAAGCTTTCCGGTGTCGTGCAGCAGTTCATGGAAGGCCTGAAGAAGCGCCAGGAACTGGTGGGCATCAACACCTTCTTCCGCCCCACCTCGCCCCAGCTCAGCGTCGAGGTCAATGAAGCCAAGGCCATCTCCATGGGCATCGCCGTCAGCGACGTGTACCAGACGCTGCAGGCCACCATGGGCACCCTCTACGTCAATGACTTCAACCTCAACGGCCGCACCTACCGGGTGCAGCTCCAGGCCGACGGCCAGTTCCGCTCCAAGCCGGAAGATCTGGGCCGGGTGTACGTGAAGAGCAGCAGCGGTTCCATGGTGCCCGTCTCGGCCCTGATCAAGGTCAAGTCCGTGGTCGGCCCGGAACAGCTGGAGCGCTTCAACGGCTTCCTCTCCGCCAAGGTCATGGGCAGCTCCGTGCCCAAGGTCAGTACCGGCGACGCCATCAAGATCGTCGAGGAAGTGGCCAAGGAAACCCTGCCCGCCGGCTACGAGCTGGAATGGACCGGCCAGGCCTTCCAGGAAAAGCGCACCGGCACCACTTCCGCCGTCGCCTTCGGCTTCGGCATCATCATGGTGTTCCTGATCCTGGCGGCCCAGTACGAGAAGTGGTCCCTGCCCCTGGCGGTGATCCTGGCCGTGCCCTTCGCCCTCTTCGGCGCCCTGGCGGCAGTGATGATCCGCGGCATGCCCAACGACATCTACTTCCAGATCGGCCTGGTGGTGCTGATCGGCCTGGCGGCGAAGAACGCCATCCTGATCGTCGAGTTCGCCGCCCAGAAGCGGGCAGAAGGCCTCGGCGTGCTGGAGGCGGCCCTGGAAGGTGCCCGCCTGCGCTTCCGCCCCATCGTCATGACCTCCCTGGCCTTCATCCTCGGCGTCTTCCCCCTGGTCAAGGCCACCGGGGCCGGCGCCGCGGCGCGCAAGTCCATGGGCACGGGCGTGTTCGGGGGCATGCTGGCCGCCACCTTCATCGCCACCATCTTCATTCCCATGTTCTTCACCTGGCTGTCGGGCCGCCGTGCCAACCTGCCGGAAGGCTCCTACCACCACGTTGCGCACGATAACAAGGAGGAAGGCCAATGAGCCGCCCTGCATCCCACGCCCCCTTCGCCCTGAGCCAGGGCCTGGTCGCCACCCTGACCCTGCTGGCCCTCGCCGGCTGCGCCGTGGGCCCTGACTACAAGCGCCCCGAAGCCACCCTGCCGGAAGCCTACGTGGCCACCGCCGAAGCCGCCCCGGCGGCCCAGGCGCCGGTGGAAAAGGAATGGTGGAAGCTGTTCCAGGACGCCACCCTGAACGACCTGGTGCGCCAGGCCCAGGAACACAACCACGACCTGCTGCTGGCCGTGGCCCAGGTGGAAGAGGCCGAAGGTGTGGCCCGGGAAGCGGGCGCCGCCTTCTTCCCCCAGATCGACGCCAACGCCAGCGGCGGCCGCAACGAGATCAGCATGAAGACCGACCCCCTGCCGGCGGCCAATACCCAGCGTCTGCGGGACAGCCGCAAGGCCAGCCTCAGCACCTCCTTCGAGATCGACGTGTGGGGCAAGCTGCGCCGCGCCAACGAGGCCGCCCGGGCCCAGCTGCTCTCCAGCCGCTACGCCCGGGACACGGTGGAATTGTCCGTCGCCTCCCTGGTGACCAATGCCTACCTCACCCTGCGCGCCGCCGACGCCGACCTGGCCCTGACCCGGGACACCGTGGCCACCCGGGAAAAGGCCCTGGACATCGTCAAGAGCAAGCAGGAAGCCGGCAGCGCCTCGCCCCTGGACCTGCACCAGGCCGAAAGCACCCTGGCCACCGCCCAGGCCCAGGCCGCCAGCCTGCGCCGGCAGCGGGCCGTGGCCGAGACCCAGCTGGCCCTGCTCACCGGCAAACCCGACCTGAAGATCGCCGCCGGCGACCTGCGCCAGCTGCCCCTGCCGCCGGTGCCCCCGGCAGGCCTGCCCTCCTCCCTGCTGGAAGCCCGCCCGGACATCCGCCAGGCCGAAGAGACCCTGGTGGCGGCCAATGCCAAGATCGGCGTCGCCAAGGCCGCCCTCTACCCCAGCCTGTCCCTCACCGGCAGCCTGGGCAGCGAGAGCGCCGCCCTCACCAACCTGTTCACCTCCGCCGCTGGCGCCTGGTCCCTGGGGCTGGCCGCCACCATGCCGATCTTCGATTTTGGCCGCAATGCGGCCCGGATCGACCAGGCCACGGCCAAGCAGAAACAGGCCCTGATCAGCTACCAGAAGACGGTGCAGACCGCCTTCAAGGAAGTGAACGACGCCCTGGTGGGACTGCGGGAAAACGGCGAAGGGGAACGGGCCCAGGAGAAGCGGGTGCAGGCCACCCAGAAGACCCTGGAACTGGCCCAGCTACGCTACGAGGCCGGCTATTCCGCCTTCCTCGAAGTGCTTGACGCCCAGCGCAGCGCCAACGACGCCCTGCTGGACTACGTCAGCACCCGCCAGGCCCGCCTGACCTCCGCCGTGGACCTGTTCAAGGCCCTGGGCGGCGGCTGGAAGGACGACTTCAAGGCCGAATCCCTGAAGAACTCCGGCAACGACCAGGCCGCCGCGCCGGTGGCCAAGGCCGGCCAGTAAGGCTCACAACCCCCGAGGCCGGCACCCCCGCCGGCTTCTTCAGCCCCTCCCGCATGCGCCGGAGGGGCTTTTTTTTGACGGATACGGAACAGCGTCCCGTGGTGTCGCACGACGCGACCGGGCCCTGCACCTCAGTCCGCCCCCTTTTCGTAGGCGGAAAGAGAAACGCCGGCGTGCCCCAGGAATTCCCGCAGCTGCTTGATGTCGGTCTTGGAGCAGGTGGAACTGTTGTGGGGATGGTGGAAGAAGCCTTCCACCTTGTTCAGCACCACCCGGTAGCGGGCGCCGTGGGTCGGCTCGACGGCGGCCCCCAGATGGTGCAGCAGGGATTCGACCTCGCGCCAGTGGATGTTGGCGCTCAAGGGGTCCTGGAAAATACTGCGCAACAGGTTGGCGTGCTTGTGGCTCATGGCAGTACTCCGCAAGGGAAGATCACCGCCCCATTCTACGCGCCGCGCCGGGCCAAGCTAGCCGTCTTTGCGAGCGCCAAAGAAAAAGCCCATACAAAAATCGCATGGGCTTTCCGTTGCTGCCTCCCTGGCCCTTCAGGCTCGGGAATCCGGCTTTTCGCCGTCGTTGGTGCTACCCGGTAATCTCAAAAGACAAGCCTATCTGCAACGGTCATAGGGTCTCCTTGAAACACGGCGACTGCCAACTGCCATCGTGGGTGCCGCCAGCCACGACACAGTTCCAGACTAGCACAGCCGCCACGGAAAGCCTACGGGGAAAATCCTTACGGCGCTCCTTCGACGTAGTAGTCGATGCGGCCCCGGGGCGCCAGATACTCCACCACTTCCAGGGGCATGTTGGCCGGGTTGAGAGTGCTTTCCACGTTCAGCTCGGCTTCCTTGAGGTCGAGCATGAGGGCCTCATGGCGGGGAATATCGGCGTCGTAAAGCATCACCAGGGGCTGCAGCAGGCGGTTGGGGTTGCTTTCCACCACCAGGCCCACGGCGCCGTTGGAGAGGGTGACGAAGGTGCCGGGCGGATAGACCCCCAGCACCTTGACGAAACGTTGCAGCAGATCCGGATCGAAGGCCCCGCTTTCCTTCTTGAAGAGATGGCCCAGGGCCTCCGCCGGGGTCTTGGCGCTCTGGATGTCGAAGGGGTTGCACAGGTTGTCGTAGCGATTGGCCAGGGCAGCGATGCGGGCCAGACGGGGAATCTTGTCGCCGGCCAGGCGGTTGGGGAAACCGTTGCCGTCCCAGCGCTCATGGTGGCAGGCAATGATGTTGCGGGCCGGCACGGCCATGCCCTTGGCCCCGGCCACGGCCTTGATGCCGTAGCCCACGTGGGCCCGGTAGTATTCCTCTTCCGGCGGGGTGCGGGTGGTGGCGCGCAGGATGCGGGGCGGAATCTCGGTCTTGCCGGCGTCGTGTAGCAGGGCCCCCACCCCCAGGTATTTCATCTCCTCCGCCGACAGCTCCGCCGCCTTGCCCAGCAACAGGGACAGCACCATGACGTTGATGGAGTGGAAGGCCAGGCCGGCCTCCCGCACCTTCTGGCTCATCAGCTGGATGACCACGCTCTCCGAGCCCATCAGGCCATCGACGATGCGGCTGGCCAGCTTCTGGGCTTCGGCGTGGGCCTCCGCCGGCTGGGGGCCGAGGGTCTTGAGGATTTCCGAGGCGGCGCTGATTTCCTGATCGTATTCCCGCTCGCGCCGGGCTAGGCGTTCCCGCTGGCGCCGCACCCGCTCCATGCGCAGCTTCTTCTCGTCGAGCATGCCGGCCAGGGCCGCCGCACCGAAATCCACCTCTTCCGGCGCGGCGCTGCGGGCCACTTCGGGCAGGGGCACGGTGGTGCTGCGCTGGGGATCCCAGGGCACGTCCTCCAGGCCCATTTCCTTCAGGACCTGGATCTGCTTCTCGCTGGAGATGCGGAACTCGTTGAGCAAAAAGGGATGGCGCACCCAGCCCACATGGGACAGGGAGATGAAGAGGCCGGGCTGGAGCCGGTTGATGCTGACACGCTGCATGGCTATCGGTGAGTGAGGGCTGGCGGCATTGTAGACCACGTAAGGGCTGGCGGCACGAGGAGAAATGCCCTTTTTCAGGGAGATTCCCCGGGGTCCGACCTAGGGTTTCACCCGGGACCGTATTTTGTCCGTTTCAATATACTGGAATCCGTTATCCGGATACCCACGTCATTCTTTGAAGCTGACACCGATGCCCGAACTGTCCCGCCCACCCGCCAGCAATCCCCACTCCGCCTCGGCCCAGGGGCGGCGCCTGGTGTGGACCTTCGCCCTGGCCCTGCTGGTGCTCAACTGGTGCGCCATCACCTTCAAGATCCACAACGAGGAAAGCCTGGAAATCGCCTCCATCAACCAGGACAACCTGAACCTGGCCCGGGCCCTGGAAGAGCACACCCTGCGCACCCTGAAGAGCGTGGATCAGGCGGTGATGTTCCTCAAGTACCAGTACGAGCGGCATCCGGAGAAGGTGGACATCGCCGCCTACGTGCGGGACGGGATGATCTTCTCCAATCTCTTCAACCAGCTGGGCATCATCGATGAGCACGGCAAATACATCCTCTCCAACCTGCCCAACCACAAGGTGCTGGACCTCTCGGACCGGGAGCATTTCCGCGTGCACATCGCCCGCGACACGGGCCAGCTCTTCGTCAGCAAGCCGGTGCTGGGGCGGGCCTCGGGTAAATGGTCGCTGCAGCTGACCCGCCGCATCAACAAGCCGGACGGCAGTTTCGGCGGCGTCGTGGTGGTCTCCCTGGACCCCCTCTACTTCACCCAGCTCTATGCCGACGTTAACCTGGGCCCCCACAGCGTCATCACCCTGCTGGGGCTGGACGGCATCGTCCGCGCCCGCAAGTCGGGCAAGGATGAACAGGTGGGCCAGAGCCTGGCCAACAGCCCCATCCTGACGGCAGCCAGCAAGGAAGCCAGCGGCACCCTGGAACTCACCAGCAGCATCGACAAGATCGACCGCTTCTTCGCCTACCGGGTCCTTTTCGACTATCCCCTGATGGTGATCGTCGGCAGCGACCGCAACGAGGCCCTGGCCGAAACCCGGCACCGGGCCTGGAGCTACCTGGCCTTCGGCGGCCTCGTCACCCTCATCGTGCTGGCCTTCTCCTGGGGCATCGGCCTGCTGCTGGCGCGCCTGGAACAGAGCCGGGCCAAGGCGGAAGAGGCCAACCGGCTCAAGTCCGAGTTCCTCGCCTCCATGTCCCACGAACTGCGCACGCCCCTCAACGGCATCATCGGCTATGCCGAACTGCTGCAGGAAAGCACCGACGACCAGGATCTGCGGGAATACGCCGGCACCATCCACAGCAGCGGCAGCCACCTGCTGGAACTGGTCAATTCCATCCTCGACCTGGCCAAGATCGAAGCCGGTCGCTTCGAACTGGCGCCGACCCTGGAGCCGCTCCAGCCCCTGTTGCAGCGGGTGGTGCAGGCCCACCAGCCCCAGGCCGACGGCAAGGGCCTGGCCCTGAATCTGGAAATCGACCGGGACGTGCCCCGGCAGCTGCTGTGCGACCACCTGCGCCTGACCCAGGTGCTCAACAATCTGGTGCACAATGGGGTGAAATTCACCGATCGGGGTACAGTGGACGTGAACGTGCGCAGGGATGGCAAGCGCATCCGCTTTGCCGTGCGCGACAGCGGCCCCGGCATCGCCCCGGCGGATCAGGAGACGATCTTCGACAAGTTCCGCCAGGGCGAGAGCTTCGCCACCCGGCGCCAGGGCGGCAGCGGTCTGGGCCTGGCCCTGTCGCGCCAGCTGGTGGAACTGATGGGCGGACGCCTGACGCTACAATCCGAACCGGGCCGGGGCAGCGAGTTCTACTTCACGCTGCCCATCGGCGAGAAGGAGGAATGATGAAAGTGCTGGTGGTAGACGACCACAAGGTCAATCGCATGTTGCCCCGCGCCATCCTCAGCAAGCTGGGGATCGAGGTGCTGGAAGCGGACTCCGGCGAAGCGGCCCTGGAATGCCTGGCCCGGACGCCGGAGGTGGATCATGTGCTGCTCGACGTGAGCATGCCCGGCATGACCGGCATCGAGGTCTGCCAGCGCCTGCGGGAGGAGGAAAGGACCCGGGGCCTGCACATCATCGCCTACACCGCCCACGCCTTTGCCAGCGAGAAGAACCAGATCATGGAAGCGGGTTTCGACGACCTGCTGATCAAGCCCATCAACCGGGAAGGGCTGTTGCAGGCCCTGGGCATGGCCCAGTAGGGTTCCACCGCTCCAACTCCCGCGGCGACAGCGCCGCCCCTAGCGGTCGAACTGCTGCAAGCCCTGCAGCAACGCCTCCAGCGCCAGCCGCAGCTCGGCCAGATGGGCCGGCTGCACCGCTTGATGGGGCGCCAGGCGCTCCACCTCGGCCGCCTGCTGCACCAGCGGCGAAGGGCCGAAATTGGCCGCCGCACCGCGCAGGGAATGGGCCACCCGCCCCAGGCGCTCCCAGTCAGCCGCGGCCAGGGCCTCCTCCATCGCCGCCATTTCCAGCCGCGCCAATCCGGGAAAGACGTCGCCGATGATCTGCAGCACGTCCCTGTCGGCCCCTTCCAGCATCCTGCCGTAGTCGAAGCCCCCCTCTTCCTGCCCGGGCCGGGCCAGACCCGCCAGCACTTCCTGCAGGTCCTTCTGCTGCAGGGGCTTCAGCAGGTAGCCGTCCATGCCGGCCGCCAGCCCCCGTTGCCGGTCCTCCCGCCGCGCCGCCGCCGACAGGGCGTAGATGCGCAGAGGCGCCAGGCCCCTGGCCTGTTCGTCGGCCCGGATCAGGCGGGTCGCCTGCTCGCCCCCCATCTCCGGCATCTGCATGTCCATCAGCACCAGGTCGAAGCGCCGGCGGGCCGCTGCCGCCACCGCCTCCCCGCCGTGGCGGGCCAGGGTGACCCGATGGCCCAGCCGTTCCAGCATGTTGCGCATGAGCTGCTGGTTGACCGGATGGTCTTCCGCCAGCAACACCTCCAGGCCTGCCGGCGGCGTGCCGGCAGCCTCCGCCACCGTGGCGGGGACCCCGGCCACGGCGGGCTCCAGCAATGCCTGCAGGCTGCGCCACAGCTCGTCGGCCAGGGCCGGCTTGCCGAGGTAATTCCCCACGCCCAAAGCCTTGCAACGGGCGATCTCCAGGCGCATGCGGCTGGGGCTGAGCAGCATCAGCAACGGCACCCGGCCGGGACTCCGGGCCAGGTGCTCGAGCAGGTCCCCAGCGTCGCCGTCGGCCGGACGGGAATCGGCCACCACGCCGTCCCACAGCCCCTGTTCCAGCAAGGCCAGCCCTTCGGCACCGCTGGCCGCAGCCACCACCGTCGCCCCCCAGGACGCCAGCAGCCCCTGCAGGCGACAACGCTGGCGGGCATTGGCCACCAGCAGCAGCAGGGCCGGCTTGCCGGACAGGCGACGTTCGGATTCTGGCGCGGCCGCCCCGTCCGTCGGCAGCTGCAGGGTGAAATGGAAGGCGCTGCCCTGGCCGGGCACGCTGTCCACCCAGATGCGCCCCCCCATCAGTTCGCACAGGCGGCTGCAGATGGTCAGCCCCAGGCCGGTGCCGCCGAAGCGCCGGGTGGTGGAACTGTCTTCCTGGGCGAAGGCCTCGAAGATGTGCTCCTGCTTTTCCGGGGCAATGCCGATGCCCGTGTCGCTGACGCAAAAGTGCAACACCTGCCCCGCCGCCCCGGGTTCAGCCAGTTCCACCGCCACCTCGATCTCGCCCCGCTCGGTGAACTTGATGGCGTTGCCCAGCAGGTTGAGCAGGATCTGGCGCAGGCGCCCCGGATCGCCGAGCAATCGCCGCGGCACCCCGGGACCGCGCCGGGCCAGCAGTTCCAGGCCCTTCTGATCGGCCCGCACCGCCACCGTGCGCAGGGCGTCGGCGCAGACCTTTTCCAGGTCGAAGGGAATCTGTTCCACATCCAGCCGCCCGGCCTCGATCTTGGAGAAGTCCAGGATGTCGTCGATGATCGACAGCAGGGCGTTGGCGGACATCTGCACCGCTTCCAGGTAGTCCCGTTGCTCCTCGGTCAGGTCCGTATCCAGGGCCAGCTCGGTCATGCCGATGACCCCGTTCATGGGGGTGCGGATTTCGTGGCTCATGTTGGCCAGGAAGTCGCTCTTGGCCCGGTTGGCATTCTCGGCCGCCTCCTTCGCCCGCAGGATTTCCGACTCCCAGCGCTTGCGCTCGGAGATATCCATGATGGTGCCCACCAGGCCGCGCACGCTGCCGTCCGGCCGGGTCAGGGCCGCCTTGTTGTAGAGGGTGTCGTAGCGGGCGCCGGCAGGGGTGATGAGCTCGATTTCGTAGCTCTGCCGCCCGCCCCGGGCAAACACCTCCTCATCCCGGGCCACGTGCTGCTCGGCCAGTTCCGGCGGCAGCAGGTCCCGCACGTGGCAGCCGATCCAGAGGCTCGGCTCGATGCCGAAGAAATCGGCGAAGGCCCTGTTGAAGCCCTGGTAACGGCCCTGGGTATCCTTGAAATAGAGGGGAACCGGCAGGGTATCGAGCACCTGGCGGGAAAAGTGCAGTTGCTCGTCCAGACGCGCCTCGGCCAGTTTGCGCGCCGTGATGTCGGTGCGGATGGCGATGTACTGGTAGGGCACGCCCAGGTCGTCGAAGAAGGGCACCACGGTGGCGCTGACCCAGTACAGGCGGCCGTCCTTGCTGCGGTTGCAGACCTCGCCCTGCCACACCCGGCCATGGACGATGGTGTCCCACATCTCCTGGTAGAAGGCGGGGGGATGGATGCCGGACTTGACCACCCGGTGGTTGCGCCCCACCAGCTCCTCCCGGGAATAGCCGCTGATTTCGCAGAAGCGGTCGTTGGCCTCGATGATGAAGCCTTCCACGTCGGTGACGCTGACGATGGCGTGCTGGTCCAGGGCGAACTTCTGCTGCTCCAGGCTGGAATGGGCCTGGTGCAGGCGGATGCGGCTCGACTCCCGCTCCCGCACCAGGGTGTCCATCAGCTGGGAGAGGGATTCCAGGCTGGCATCCTCCGGGCTCAGGGCCGGCAGGCCCATCTGGCCGAGGAGGCGGTTGGCGGTTTCCCGCAGGGAGGCGATGGACTGCTCCCGTGCCACCAGCTCCTGCTCCTGGCGGGCATAGGCCCGGTTCAGATCCTCCGACGACAGTTCCAGGCTGCGGGTGCGCAGGGCCTGGTCCCGCTCCGCCTGGGCATAGGCCTCCCCCACCCGGCGCAGGAAGGCGGGCAGGCCCGCCAGGGCCACCGCCACATCCGGCGCGATGTCCTCCCGGGCCGCCAGGTGCAGCAGCTTGTCGCACAGGGGTTGCAGCTCCGCCTCGCCCGCCACCCCGAGGGAGCCTTTCAACTGGCGCAGCAGCAGGCGGTGCATGGCCCTCAGACCTCGGTCAGCAGGGTGATGGTCATGGTCTGGTTGTGCAGGCGGCAGGAATCGGGGCCAACGGCGCCGGGGGCCGCATTGAAGGGGCTGATCTCGCCGTAGGAATAGAAGCCGGTGAGGGTGCAGTTGCGGCCGAAAACGTCGGCCACCGCTTCCACCTCCTCGTCCACCCGGCCGCCCAGCACCAGTTTGCGTCCGACGCAGCTGACCAGGATCGCCAGGGCCTCCCCGGGCACCATGGCCCGGGCCATTTCCGCCGCCCGCTGGGCCCCGTCCACCAGGGCATTGGGATTGGCGTGCATGAGCTTGAGGTAGCCGTCCGGATCGATTTCGCCGGCCAGGATGAGGCTGCCGGAGGCTTCATCCACCCCCAGGATGGTGCGGATCAGGCCGACGCTGGAGCGGTCCTTGTCGGCCATGGAAAAGGGGAAGAGCAGGCCCGAGGCGGGCAGGTCCCGGGCGTATTCGCCCAGGTAGCGCTTGTAGATGTCGAGGGCCGGCTCCCCGTCCAGTTCGTAGAGCACGTTGTTCTCGCAGCGGGTGACCTTGCGCGCCGGGCCGAAGGGCTCCCAGCCGCCGAAGGAGCCGTGGCCCACCCGCAGGGCCTGGCCGTAGAGCCCCACCGCCACCACCCGGTGCTCGGCCACGCCCTGGGACGACAGCACCCAGGTGCGGGAAAAGGCGCCGCCATCGCCGGCCAGGCCGCCGCTGACGGCCACGCCGGGCGGCAGTTGGCGGCTCATGCCGGCCACCAGGGCGCTGCCGTTGATGGCCACGCCCTGGGCAAAGACCAGCACCGCCCGCAGCCCCTCTCCCGGCAACTGGGCCGCCAGGCGCTCGCCGGCGGCACCGGAATCGGCCATGCAGGCCAGCTCCGTGGTCACTTCCCGCACCGTGGTGGCGTCGAAATGGACGGCGGTGACGACGATGCTGCCTTCGCACACTTCCTCGCCGACGATCTCGCCGGCAGTGCTGCAACCGATGCGCAGGGCCCCGGGAAAGACCTCGGCCAGGAGAGCGGTGAAAGCGCCATCGGCCAGACGTTCGGCGGCAAAGAACACCAGCAGCAACTGGGGCTCGATGGCCTGCAGGGGCGCCAGGGCGGCCCGGATGTGGGCCGGCTCCCGGGCCACGGGAAGGTGGATCTGAAGAACGCGCATGACTGATTCCTCCTCTGTTCTTTTCTTGTCTTCTCTCGATGTTACTGGTCCTGGAAACGCTCCCGGATTACCAGCATTTCATCCCACGCCGCCAGGAAGGCTTCGACGCAGCGGGGATCGAAATGGCTGCCGGCATTCTGCTCCAGGTATTCCCGGGCCTGGGCCAGGGGCCAGGCCTGCTTGTAGGGACGGGGCGACGTCAGGGCATCGAAGACGTCCGCCACCGCCACGATGCGCCCCAGGAGCGGAATGGCCTCGCCCTTGAGTCCCTGGGGATAGCCGCTGCCGTCCCACTTTTCGTGATGGGCCCGGGCGATCACCGCCGCCATCGCCAGGACCGGGGAACGGGCCTGGCGCAGTATCTCGTAACCCTGCTCGGCATGCTGCTGCATGATCATGAATTCGGCCGGGGTCAGGCGCCCGGGCTTGAGCAGGATCAGGTCCGGCGTCCCCACCTTGCCCACGTCGTGCATGGGCGCTGCTTCCAGCAGCATCTCCAGCTCCGCCGGCGCCAGCCCCAGCTGGCGGCCGATGAGCACCGAATAGTGGGCCATGCGCAGGATGTGGGCGCCCGTCTCCGGGTCCCGGTATTCGGCGGCCTTGGCCAGGCAGACGATGGTCTCCCGCTCCCGCTCCAGGAGGCCGGCGGTGGCCTTGGCCACCTCCTCGGCCAGCCAGGCCGCCCGGTCCGCCAGCTGCCGCTGGCTGCGGCGCAGGGCGCACATGTTGCGTACCCGGGCGAGGAACTCGTCCTTGTCCACCGGCTTGTTGAGAAAATCGGAGGCGCCCTGCTCCAGGGCCCGACAGCGCACGTCCCGCAGGTTGTTGGCGGTGACCATGATCAGCGGCACCTCGGCCATGCCCGGCAGCTGGCGGAAGTGGCGGATGAATTCCAGACCGTCCGGCGCCGGCATCATGTAATCGACCACCACCACGTCCGCCTGCCCCTGTTCGCACCAGGCCAGGGCCTCGCTGGAGGAAAGGAAGCCATGGACCCGCACCCCCTCGATCCGTTCGGCGAGGACGCGGAACAGGGTCAGGTTGATTTCGGAATCGTCGATGACGACCAGATTCAGCTCCACGGTGCGACCTTCCCGGCGACGTTGGCGATGGCAGATGCGCCCATTATGGAACCGGGGACCGGCGCCGATTGTGCATAAGTTCCTGCCGGGCGGCCCCGGCCTGTGGGAACATGCCGGGCACCTGACAGGATGCTACACTTGGCCATCAGGTTCCCATCCCTCCAACGGCCCCCATCCGATTGCCAGCCCCTATGACGGACACAACGCCTGCCATCCGCCTGCTGCTTGCCGACGACCAACTGCTGGTGCGTGCCGGCATCCGCTCCCTGATCCAGACCCTGCCCGAATACGTGGTGGTGGCCGAATGCGCCGACGGCCTGGAAGCCCTGGAACGGACCCAGGCCCTGAAACCCGACGTGGCGGTACTGGACATCGACATGCCGAACCTGTCGGGCATCGAGGCCATGCGCCAGATCCGCACGGTATCGCCGGAAACCAAGCTGATGGTGCTCTCCGGCATCGACCGCCGCGAGGTGGTGGAGGCGGCCCTGGAGGCGGGGTGCCACGGCTACCTGCTCAAGGATTTCGTCCTCGCCGAGCTGCAGCTGGCCCTGGACAAGGTGATGGACGGCAGCTGCTACCTGTCGCCGAAAATCCAGCAGCAATTGCTGGACGCCATGCGCACGGACCGCCGCGAAATGCTGCCGCCGCCCCAGCTGACGCCGCGCCAGGAGCAGATCCTGCGGCTGGTGGCCCTGGGCCGCACCACCAAGGAAATCGCCCGGGAACTGAGCATCAGCCCCAAGACCGTGGAATTCCACCGGGCCCAATTGATGGAGCGCCTCGGCGTGCGGGATGTGGCGGGCATGACCCGCTATGCGATGCAGCACGGCATGGTCTCCTAAGCGCGGCCGCCCCTCAGTCGTCCACGGCTGCCAGGGAGCGGTTGAAGGCGGTCATTTCCGCCGCCACCTGCTGCAGTTCCTCCCGCCACAGGGCGCTTTCATCCACCCCGGCCGGCACCGCCCCGGCCAGCAGCAGGGCCTCGATCTCCCGCGCCCGCGCCACGATGCGCCCGGTGGCGAAAATGGCGCAAACCCCCTTGATGCGATGCACCGTGCGGCGCAACGGCTCCGGCATGCCGGACTCGGCCGACTCGGCCAGGGCCTGGTCCAGCTCGCCCAGCAGCTGGGGGAAGTTGTCGAGGAAGGTCTGCACCAGATCCCGCACGCTGTCCCGGTCGCCGTTGAGCATGCGCAACAGCCCTTCCGGATCGCAGGCTGGCGAGGAAGACGGGGGGGCAACGGAATCGGTCATGGCATGGGCTCCAGCAAGGGGGGTGCGCTCGGAATTTTACGGCAACGGCATCAGGGCGACGGCAGGCCGTAGCGGCCATGCCGCAAACCGGCGTCTCCGGCCCGGCCGGGGACGGGTACAACGGTCCGTCCTTCCATTCGCGACGCTCCTGCGACAAGTTCGTGCAGTTTTGCCAAAGATGAAAAGCAGGGGAACTGGGGTATCACCTAGGGCCTAACCGGGGCGTTACCCGAGCTGGCAAGCGCCTTTTCCGCTGGCATCCTCCACCGCATCGACAAGATCCCCGCCACGGGGACGCCGTCCTGCAGTCCCACCGGAGGAGACTACCATCGTGTTTGCCAATCTGCGCCTGAAGAGCCGGATGTTCATCCTGATCGCCCTGGCGGTATTCGGCATGGGCACCATCACCATCCTCGGAGCCCTGGGCGTCAGCCGGGACCTCCACGAGGGCCACCAACAGACCGTCAGGGCCGCCGTGGAAGCGGCCTACAACATCATCGCCGGCTACCAGGCCCTGGAGAAGGCCGGCAAGATGAGCCGCAGCGAGGCCCAGAAGGCCGCCGCCGAAAGCGTGCGCATGGCCCGCTACGGCGGCGCCGACGGGCGCTCCGAGTATTTCCACATCTGGACCCCGGAAGGGGTGACGGTGATGCACCCGATCCGCCCCGAATGGGAAGGCAAGGACGTCACCGGGGAGGTCCGGGACCTCAAGGGCCGACCGACCCTGCGCAACATCATCGACGGCGCCATCAAGCAGCCGGACGGCGCCTTTGTCGAGACCCTCTTCCCCCACCCCGGCCAGCCGGCGGAGAAGGCGGTGGACAAGCTGCAGTACGTGAAGCTGTTCGCCCCCTGGGGCTGGGTGGTTGGCAGCGGCATCTACCTGGACGACGTGCAGGCCGAAGTGCGCCAGCGCACCCTCGAGGATTCCCTGATGGCGCTGGTGCTGCTCGCCCTGGTCGCCGCCGGCACCTACCTGGTGGGCCGCAGCGTGCTGCAGCAGGTGGGGGGCGAACCGGGTGCGGCCATCGACCTCATGCGCCAGGCGGCCGATGGCGACCTGACGGTCCGGGTCGAGACGGCGCCGGCCGGGTCCATGCTGGCTTCCTTCAGCCACATGGTGGCCTCCCTGCGCCAGGTGGTGAAGGAGATCGGCAGCAATTCGAGCCAGCTGACCCACAACGCCGAGCGCATCAGCACCGCCGCCCGGGAAGTGTCCCTGGCCGGGGAACAGCAGTCCGACGCCACGTCCGCCATGGCCGCCGCCATCGAGGAGTTGACCGTGAGCATCAATCACATCTCCGACAACAGTCGGGATACGGAACGCAATTCCAGCGAATCGGCCCAGCTGGCGGCCGAGGGGGAAACCCGGGTGGCCAATGCGAGCGGCGCCATCAAGGCCATCGCCGGCACCGTCAGCGACGCCTCGGGCCGCATCCGGGACCTGGAAACCCAGACCCGGGAAGTCTCCGGCATCGCTTCGGTGATCAGCGCCATCGCCGCCCAGACCAACCTGCTGGCCCTCAACGCCGCCATCGAGGCGGCCCGGGCCGGGGAACAGGGCCGGGGCTTCGCCGTGGTGGCCGACGAAGTGCGGCAGCTGGCGGAACGGACGGCCAAGGCCACGGTGGAGATCGAACAGATGATCAGCCACATCCAGACCGACACGGACATGGTGGTGCAGGCCATGGGGGCGGCCCTGCCCCAGGTGGAGAGCGGCGTCGCCCTGGCCGAGGAGGCGGCCCAGTCCCTGCGCCAGATCCGCGAAGGGTCGGAGCTGACCCTGCACCGGGTGCGCGACGTGGCCGAGGCCACCATGGAACAGAGCAGCGCCAGCACCAGCATTGCCCAGCGGGTGGAGCAGGTCGCCCAGATGGTGGAGGAAACCAGCGCCGCCATGAAGAACACGGCGGAAACGGCGGAGGCGGTGGAGCAGATCGCCAGCCGCCTCGACGCCCTGGTGCAGCGCTTCCGCACCTAGGGCGGCAACTGCCTCAGGCCGGCGGCTGGCCGCCCACCCGGTTGCCCTGGCCCGACTCGGCCCAGAGGGCCCGGGCGAAGGCCTTCCAGGCAGGCCCGCCGTGGGTCAGCACGCCCTCTTCGGCGCTTTCCTGCATGGTGCGCAGCATCAGGGCGGCAAAGGCGAACAGCTCGGCCTTGGCCTGTTCCTGGTGGTTGCAGCAGGCGGCTGCCGCCCGGCTGGCATCCCGGGCATGGTCCAGGGCCTCCCGGGCCAGCAGGCGCACCTGGGTCTCGTTGTTCCAGTCGATGCCGAGGACGATGCCGCGGCGGACGATTTCCGTCTCCAGCTCGTTGGCATCGCTCTGAAAGTTTTCAAAACCGCTCATTTCCGACTCCCGGCCGCCTCAGGCGGCCTGTTCCAGACTTTGATCGACACCGCCGGCCAGCTGCTCCACCAGGGCGCTGACGGCGGGGATGGCGGCACCGCGCCGCCACAGGGCCACCGTATTCACCAGACCGCTGCGCCCGGGCAGGGGATGGGCCGCCAGCAGGTCGGCGCCGGGATAGTTCTCCAGCACCGCCCGGGGCAGCAGGGCCACCCCCATGCCGGCCACCAGGCAGCCGAGGATGGCGTGATAGGAGGAGACCTCCACCACCCGTTCCGCCAGGATGCCGTCCCGGGCCAACCAGTCTTCCAGGCGCTTGCGGTAGGCGCAGCCGGGGGCAAAGGTGATGATGGTGCTGGCCGCCAGGTCCCGGGCCGAGTGCACCGGGCCGTGACCGGCCTCGGTGACGATCACCAGCTCTTCCTCGAACAGGGCCCGCTTCTCCAGCCGGGGATCGTCCACCGGCTCGGCCACCAGGCAGGCATCCAGCTCGCCGGCCAGGACCTGGGCCACCAGGCGACGGGTGTCGCCGGTGCTCAGTTCCAGGCGCACTTCCGGATAGGCCCGGTGGAAGCCGGCCAGGGGCCCGGGCAGGCGCACCGCCGCCGTGCTCTCCATGGAGCCCAGGCGCAGGCGGCCCCGGGGCGTGGCATCCTGCACCGCATGGCGGGCCTCCTCGGCCAGGTCCAGCAGGCGCTCCGCATAGGCCAGCAACTGGCGGCCGGCGGCGGAGAGGTTGAGGCGCCGCCCCTCGCGCACGAACAGTTCCACCCCCAGGTCCGCCTCCAGCTGGCGCACCCGGGTGGTGACGTTGGACTGCACCCGGTTGAGGCGCACCGCCGCCCGGGTGATGCCGCCCTCCGCCACCACGGTGCGGAAGATGTGCAGGTCTGCCAGTTCCATGAACGCCGCTCCTTGCCCCCTTGTCCGGGGGCCTCGATTCAAATCTCAAAAGAAGAATATAAAAATCTTAATAATTCATTTTTCAAGAACATGATGCGCCGCTACAGTGTTCCTGGCAAGACCATAAAAACACCCCAACCCCAGGAGACAACCCATGGACAACCAGCATCTCCGGCGCGGCTATTTCTACGCCGCCCTGACCGTCGCCGTCTGGTCCGGCTTCATCCTCGTCTCGCGCCTGGGCGGCAAGAGCCCCCTCACCGCCTGGGACGTGACCGCCCTGCGCTTCGGCACCGCCGCCCTGATCCTCCTGCCCGTGTGGCTGTGGCGGCGGCCCCGGCTGAACTTCAGCTGGCGCATGGTGATCCTGGCCGTCACCGGCGGCTGCGGCTACGGCGTCCTGGTCTATGCCGGCTTCAAGCTCACCTCCGCCGCCCACGGCGCCGTGCTGCTGCCCGGCATGCTGCCCTTCCTGGTGGCCCTGATGGCCTGGCTGGTGCTGGGGGAACGCCCCTCGCCCCAGCGCTGGCTCGGCCTGGTGGGCATCGCCGCCGGCATCGCCTGCCTGGCCACGGACAGCTTCGGCAGCAGCGTCGGCGACTGGCGCGGCGACCTGCTGATCCTGGCCTCCAGCCTCTCCTGGGCCATCTACACGGTGCTGGTGCGGCGCTGGCAGGTGGCCCCCTGGGATGCCACCCTGGGCGTCGGCCTGGTCTCGGCCGCCCTCTACCTGCCGGTCTACGTGCTGTGGCTGCCCCACAACCTGGCCGCCGCCAGCCTTTCCACCATTGCCCTGCAGGCCGCCTACCAGGGCGTCCTGGCGGTCATCGTGGCCATGATGTTCTTCATGCGCGCCGTGGCCATCCTGGGCCCCACCAAGGTCGGCACCCTGATGGCCCTCATTCCCGCCATCGCCGGCACCGCCGCCGCCCCGCTCCTGGGCGAGCCCCTGTCCCCCTGGCTGATGGCCGGCCTGGTGCTGGTCAGCCTGGGCGCCTGGGTCGGCAGCCAGACCCGTTTTTTTGTCAGAAGGAACGCCGTATGCCCTACGTAAATATCAAGATCACCCGGGAGGGTGCCACCGCCGAACAGAAGGCCACCCTGATCCGGGGCGTCACCCTGCTGCTGCGGGACATCCTGGGCAAGAACCCGGAAACCACCGTGGTCACCATCGACGAGGTGGACACGGACAACTGGGGCATCGGCGGCGACAGCGTCACCGTGCGCCGGGCCCGGGAAAAAAAGGGCTGAGGCGCGGGCAAAAGGAGCCGCTGCCGGCGCCCCTTACCAGCCGGATTCCCGCACCAGCACGGCAACGGCGGCCCGGGCGAAATCCCCCAGCAGGGTCTTGGGGCTGCCGTAGATCACCACCTGGCCCCGCTGCACCCGGCCCACGGCGGCGGCATCTGCCGTATCGGAGACTTCCAGCAGCACCCGGTAGACGGCCTTTTCCGGCGCCAGCTGGCCGCGCCGCTCCCGCACCATGACTTCGCCGCCGTGGGTGCTGGCCAGCATGGCCTCGCCCAGGGTGCGGGAGGCATCCCGGTCCACGCTCAGCACCCGCAAGGCGAGGCTGGGCAGGCCCCGGGTTTCAGGATAGAAACGACCCCGGTCGCCGGCCTCGATGCGGGCCACTTCGCTTTCCCCCAAATAGGTTTCCACCTGCCAGCGCCCCGGTGCCACCAGCACCGCCAGGGGTTCCTGGCGATTGACCCATTCGCCGACGCCCAGGTCCGGCCGCCGGTCCCGCAGTTCGCCGGCAAAGGGGGCGGTGAGCTGGTAGCGCTGGCGCTCCAGTTCGGCGCCGGCCTGCTCGCTGTCGGCTGTCGCCAGTTCCTCCCGGGTCACCAGCTGGCGGGCCCGCAGGGTTTCGTCAAAGCCGGCCACCTGGACCTGCCAGTCGAGACGTTCGACCCGCTGGGCCACCTGCTGCTGCCGGTATTCCACCTCCGGGGAAGCCAGTTCCATGAGCACCGTTCCCGCCTCCACCCGGGTCCCTTCGGCCACCGGCATGGCCAGCACCTGGGCAGTTCCCGGGGCGAACAGGGCATAGTGCTCGCCACTGCGCAGGACGCCCTGCCCTCCGACCTGGAAATTCCAGGGCACCAGCCCCACCAGCAGCACCAGGGCCGCCAGCCTGGCCGTGCGCCGGGCCCGGGCGCTGGCCCGGATGGCGGCGGCGCGGCGGCGCCATTCCCGGATTTCACTCCACAGGGGCAGCAGGACGAACCAGCCGATTTCCACGGCGAAGAGAAACAGCCCCAGGGCCTTGAAGAACATGTAATAGACCATGGCCGCGATGCCCAGGAACAGGGTCAGGCGGTAGATCCAGATGCCCCAGGCAAACAGCACCAGGGCCCGCTGGCGGGCGGGCGGCAGATGCTCCGGCGGTTCCTCGCCGAGGGCGAAAAGACGCTCCCGCAGGTCCCAGCGGGCCAGGGCGAAGGAGCGGCCGTGCAGGTTGGGGAAGTCGAGCCAGTCCGACAGCAGGAAGTAGCCGTCGAAGCGCATGAAGGGGCTGGCGTTGATGGCCAGGGTGGAAAACCAGGTGACGGTGGCCAGCATGAAGGCCAGCCCGCGCAGGGTGCCGTCCGGCAGGAAGGCCCAGGCCAGGGTGGCCCAGGCGGCGACGATTCCTTCGGTGACGATGCCGGCGCCGCCCACGGCCAGGCGCTGGCGCCGGTCGGTGAGTTTCCAGGCCTCGTTCACATCCGTGTAGGCCACCGGCCACATCACCAGAAAGGCCACGCCCATGGCCGGCACCCGGCAGCCGTAGCGGCGCGCCGTGAAGCCGTGGCCCAACTCGTGCAATACCTTGACCAGCCCCAGGGCCAGGGCATAGCCGGCGGCGCCCTTCCAGCTCAGGGTATCGACCAAGGTGGCGGAAAAGCTCTCCCACTGGCGGAACACCTCCACCAGGCCCACGGCCAGGGCCAGGCCGGTGAGGCGGAAGAAGCGGGGGCTGTAGAAGAACTCCACCCGGGGCAGAAGGCGCTGCAACCAGGCGTCCGGCCGCACCAGGGGCAGGCGGAAGAAGAGGTAGTGGTGCAGCAGCCACTGGGTGAGGCCGTGCCGGGAGGCAGCCTGCCGTTCCAGCAGGCGCGCCGTGTCCTGGGGACCGTCGCAGCGGCACAGCTGGTTGTCCTGCAGGAAGCGCTGCACCGCCTCCACGTCGGTCTCGTCCAGCTCCAGGGCCGTCTCCCGGTTCACCCATTGCACGATGGTCTCGGCCGACCCCAGGCCCCAGCGGGACAGAATCTCGAAGGTCGGCCAGTCGATACGGAAGAAGGCATTGCGCACCGGGTCCTGCAGGCTCCAGGTGGGGGAGCCGTCCGCCGCCACCGGCCCCGGGTGCAGGGTCAGCTCCTGGCGCAGTTCCACCAGGGGTACGGCGCCGGCTTCGCTCCGGCTCATAGTCCCACCGCCTGACGCAGGATGGCCAGGGGCCGCCGCAACACCCAATAGGAAAGGGTCACCCAGGAACCCTTGATCTTGGCGGTGCCCTTCATGCCCACCCGGGGGGCCGCCTCCCCCGGTTCGAGCCGGGCCCGCAGGCGGTAGGCAAAGCTGCCGTCCGGCCGGGCCACGGCCTCATGGGCGTAGTAGCGCAGCCGGGCCGCCACCGGCGACAGGGGCGCGGCATTCAGGTAGAGGGTGACGGCGGCATCCTCGGGCAGCAAGATGCCGTCGCCCAGGCCGATCCAGGCCTCCACCTCGACGTCGTGCTCGTCGGCCACCGTGAGGATGCGCTCCCCGGCCGCCACCGGCTTGCCCACCCATTCGGCGGGATCGTCCATCAGCACCACCCCGGCCAGGGGCGAACTGAGCTGGGCCCGGGTCAGCTGGGATTCCAGGTACTCGGCCTCGGTGCGGCGCTCCGCCACCCGCCCCTGCAGCAGGGCCAGCTGGGCCTTGCTCTTGGCCTCGAAGACGGCCTGCTGGGCTGCCTGACGGTACTCGGCCTCGGCCGTGGCCAGCCCCTGGCGCGCCACTTCCAGGCGGGACTGCAAGGTGGTCAGGTCCAGCTGGAACAGGGCATCCCCCGCCTGCACCCGGCTGTTGGGGGCGACGAAGAACTTGTCCACCGAGCCTTCCAGGGGGGCACGAATGACGGCGGGTCGGGCCGGCACCAGCTCGCCCGGCGCCAGCACGGTAAGGCGAACGGGAAACAGCAGGAACACCAGCAGCAGGGCGGTGTAGCGCCGCCGCGGCTGCCGCCAGATGCCCAGCCCCCAGCGCTGCAGCGCGCCGGCGCCTTGGCGCCAGGCTTGCGGCCAGCGCCGGGGACTGAGCAGGAGCCGGCCGGCCCCGCGCCAGGGAATGGCCCGCCAGAGGCGGCCACAGCGCCCCCAAAAGCGGCGCCAGGTGCGCTTCTGCAGCAGGCGGCGACGCCAGCGCCGCCGGGTCGCCGCGGCGGGCCAGGCCTCGTGCAGGCGCTGGCGGATGCGGCGCCAGCGGGACAAAGCCGTGGGCCGTCGCAGGGCAGCCCAGGCTACGGCCAGCATGTCGGCCCACTCCGCCAGCAACTGCTGTTCGCCTTCGCCCCAGGCCGGCTCCCGCGCCAGGATCAGGGCGCCGTGGCCGGGACTGCCGTCCGCCCCGGCCACCCCGGCCAGGGGCAGCCACAGGGCCTGGGCCGGCAGCCATTCCTGCCACTCCGCGGCCAGGGCCGGCGGCAGGTCCCGGGCCGTAAAGGGGCGGGGCGCAGCGCTGCCATCCAGATGGCTGCAGACGGCCTCCAGCCAATGCACATAAGGCGCGTTGGCTTCCGGCGCGACCACGCCGGAAAGGGCGGCAATGCCCCGATCCGCCAGCCACAAGATGGCCTGCCGGTAGGCCACCAGACTATGGCTTTCATTGACGGCGATGAAGCCCAGCTCCTCCGGGGACGCCGCATGACGGGCACGCCGGGCCAGGTGCAGCAGGGCGCCGAGGGCTACCAGTTCACTGTCGGGTGGCGCAGAAGGATGGGGGGACGACATGCATGACTCTCAAAAAAAAAGCGCCGGGAAGCGGACTTCCCGGCCAATGTGCCACCAAGGATCAGGTGCTTCAGGCGGCGCGGCGCACCCCGGCGCTGGCCCGGGCCGCCTGCAACAGGCCCTGGCGCTCCGCCGCCCGGGCGTGGCTGCCGGCGGCCCGTAGCTGCTCGGTGAGGCCGGGCTTGCCCATGGCGCCCTCGCCCACCCGCACCCGCAGGCGCTGGGTGGCGATATTGCCGTTCTGGTCCCGGGCGGTGATGACGATCTCCAGATCGCCCGCAAAGCCCAGGGGCGGCCGGCCGCGGAAGAGCCCCTTGCCGGCATCGAACTCGACCCAGGGCGGCAGGGCGCTGCCGTCCGCCATGCGCGCACTGAGCTGGATCACCGCGTCCACCTTGGTGTGGATGAAGGCATCGGCCGGAATGGTGACCTGGAAGGACTGGTCTGCAGGCAACTGCTGGTCGTCGATCACGGTACCCAGGCGCAGCGCCGACACTTCGCTGCCGCCGCCACTGCGCACCACCACCTGGAAGCCGTCGGCCCGGGTCAGGCCGTCTGTCGAGGACGAAGCTGCCGGCGTACGGAAATCTGCTCGCTCGGCGACGGGAAGGGCTGTTCCCGGCTGATGATAGCCCGGAATGCCGGCGTTGTTGCCGGGCATTTCAATGACCGGGGGCAGGCTACCGGGATTGCCGGCATGCCCCGTCGGATCGCCGGCAGGTTGGCCGCCAGGCCAGCCGCCCCCTGTGGAGCCGGGGCGCCCGCCCGGTTCGGCGGGGCCACCCGGCAGTCCACCGCCAGTGGTGGGAACGCCGGGCAGGCCTGGAGGCAAGCCGGACGGACCGCCTGGAACATCACCGCCTCCGGTGGGCGTACTCGGGGTTCCTCCCGGGTTGGCGGGCGTATCGGGGCGGACCGGCGGCACGCCCACCACCAGCAGGTTGAAGGTGGCCGATGCCGGATGGTAGCCGCCGTCGGAGGCGGTCACCCGGACGGAGATGCTGCCGATGTCCGTACCTGTCGGCGTGCCGGAGAAGGTGCGGGTGGCCGGATCAAAGCTGAGCCAAGAGGGCAAGGGCGAACCGTTGGCCAAGGTGGCACGGTAATTCAGGGTATCGCCGTCGCTATCGGAGAAAGTGCCGCCAGGCACGGTGAAACTGAAGGGAACCGACTCGGTGGCAGACGGCGCAGTGGGCGGCGCCGTCAGTTCCGGATCGGCATTGGTCACCAGCTTGAAGGCGGTATGGGCCGGGGCCGAGTCCAGGCTGCCATCGTTGGCGACGACCTGGAGGCGGATGTACTTGCCGATGTCGGCACCGCTGACTTTGTACTGGGCCAGGGTGGCGCCGTCGATGTCGCGCAGGTTGGTGCCGGCCGCATCGTCGGCGATCTGCCACTGGTAGCGGTAGGCCAGTTCTGACGGAGCGTTGTCCACGTCGCTCCAGGTCCCCTGGCCGGTGACGGTGCCGTTCTGGCGCAGGGTGCCGTCGCCGCGCAGGTCGCCGCTAATCTCGGGGGCCGTGACATTGACCGGAGCATCGTTCACCGGCGTGACGAAGATACGGATGTAGGCCATCTCCGAGGACTGCTGGGAATTCTGGAAGTAGTAATTGAAGGACTCGGCGCCGTACCAGTTGGCATCGGGCTGGTAGGTGAACTTGCCCTGGCTGAGGGTGGTTCCGGGCTGAAGCATGAGGTTGCCGTGCTCCAGGCGGTAGCCCGTGAGGTTGCCGTTGCCGTCCCGGATCTCCCGGTCGGGGCCGAAATTCAGCATCAGATCGGTCTGGCCGGGCACGGCCGTACCCAGGGTGTAGTGGGCGTTGGTCAGGTTGAGGTCGGTGACAAGGGTGGAGAGGTCCACCACGATGGGACTGGCCGGGTCTTCCGGAGTGATGTAGTTCTCGCTGTGGGCGGTGGGGATGCCCGGTACCACGGTGATGTCGGTACCCCGGGCGGTGGTGAGGCCGCTGCTGTCGGTGATGCTGAGGGTCAGGCGGTCATTCCCGGTTTCCACAGAATCCCGAGCCAGACCGGGCGTGTAGGCGACCCCGTTGGAAGCCCCCAGGGTGGCATTGATCTGGGCCAGGGTGCCCCGCAGGGTCACCAGGCCGCTGCCGTTGCCGCTGATGCTGCCGGCCCCGACGCCGCCGGCAATGGCGGCATTGATCGTGAAGCTGCCGTAGCGGTTGCCGCCACCCAGGTCTTTGCTGGAAAGGACCACGGTGACTAGGCCGGTCTCATCCACGTCGCTCACCGAGAGGCCGCGGATGTAGGTCGTGGCGCTGGGATCGGTGTTGGTCCGTTCGGTGACCACGGCGATGGGCGGCAGGCCGGCCACCGGGGCATCGTTCACCGGTCGCACATCCACCTGGGCTGCCTTGATGGCCAGGCTCTGGCCGTCGCTGAGGGAGAACTGGATGTTCCGGGTAGCTGCGGAAGGATTGTCCGAGGTGGAGTAGAAACCGATGCTGCGGGCCAGGGCCTGGACTCCCACCACGTCCGCGTCGGCATTGAGGCGAATGCGCAGGGGCTGGCCACCGCGGCCGTTCTCGACGCTGTCGATGGTGCCGATGACGGTGCCGTCGTAGAGCACGTTGCTGCCGTTGACGCTGATCAGGGTATCGCCGCTGGCGATGATGGAGAGACGGTCGGTGCCCTCGCCGTTGCCGTTGAGGGCCACCTGCAGATAGCCGCCGTTGAAGTTATCTTCCGGCGCCAGGACCCGAATGGCGCCGTCGATGACCATCGGTGCACCGTTCTCGGTGTAGACGGGATGGGCGGTGGCGGTATCGAACCACACCGGCTCGTACACGTTGGCCACATTGATGGTGAAGGTCTCGTCCCGGAACAGGCCGCCGCTGTCGGTGCTGCGGATGGTTACCGTATGGCTACGGGCGGTCTCGTAGTCGAGGCTGGCGCCGGGCTTGACCACCAGACGACCATTGGCGATGGCGAACTTGTCGGCATCGCCACCGACGATGGTGTAGGTATGGTAGTCGCCGCCATCCGCATCCGCCGTACCCAGGGTGCCGATGATGGTGCCGCCGGCGCTATTTTCCACCACGGTATTGCCGGACAGGGTGATATCCGTCGGCGTCTCGTTCACATCCAGCACCGGAATGGTGAAGGTCTTCTCGAAGGACAGCTCGTGCCCTGCCCCTTCACCGCCGCCGCTGTCGGTGACCTTGATGGTGACGGTGTGGGAGGTGGCGGTCTCGTAATCGAAGTTAGCCCCTGGGGCGACCTGCAGTTCCCAGCCACCGGCCCCGTTCTGCACCACCTTGAACTTGCCGTCGCTGTCGGCGTAGCTGCCGTCGGGCAGCTTGATCTGATAGGTGAAGTGGCTGTCGTCCACGTCGGCGGTGGAAAGGGGCGAAACTACCGTGCCAGGAGTACTGTTCTCGGTGACGGCAACGCCGGCGGTACGCACGCCGCCATCCCGCACCTGCCAGAGGAAGACCCCGGCCTGGCCGATGTTGCTCATGCTCGCCAGATTGGCCATCTGGGAAGTCATGGAGCCGTCGATCTCGGAGAAGGTGGCCCGGTCGCCGGCGGACCATCCTGCAGAGGTCCACGCCGAACCATGTTTGGCCCAGCCCACGTTCTCGTAGCGGAACTCGATGTCGAAGTCGCCGTTGCCCTTGTCCCACAGGCGAATCTGGAAAGCGTTGCCGACGTTCTTGATATTGGAGTACTCGCCCACGTCATCGTAGGTGATGGTCACCACCTTATTCACCGGATCCTTGTCCACATAGATGCGGTTGGAACCGGTGGAATTGCCGCCGTCGGCACCCCAGTTGGCGGTGGATTTTCCGCCCCGGGTGTCGAAGTCGAGGAACATGGGGGCAATGATGGGCACGGTGGACTGGCTGATGCCACTCGGCGCGTAGGAACTCATGCCCTGCCCGAAGGTGACGTAGCCATTCCAGCCGACGAAGAACTGGCCACCGCTGTAAGTGGTGCCGCAGAAATTGAAGCCGCCGGGGAAGATGTCGGAAACGTCGATGGCGGTGGAGCCGTCGTCGCCGGAAGGAATGACGATCTCGCCGAAGTTGGCGTTGTCGTAGCGGCCGTCCGTGCTGGTGCCGGGGTTCACCGGCCGCCCCAGACCGTCCACCAAATTGTGGCCGGGAGCCACGTTGGTGCTGCCCCAGGTGCCGCCGCTGGTGGTGGAGCCGAGCACGATGTTGGTCGGAGCATCGTTGGTGGCCTGGACCTGGACCTTGTAGGTGACGCCGCCCAGGTTGCTGCCGCCATTGGCCGTGCCGCCGTGGTCGTCCAGGCTGAACTGGACGCTGCGCTCGCCGACCACGGGGTTGTCGGAGGAATTGAAAAACTGGATGTTCTTCAAGACTGCCTCGATCGCCTCCCGCGTGACGCTGGCAGGATTCACCACGGGCGCCACATTGCTGGCGAAAGTGATGGTGACGGTTTTGCCGTCGTTGGTGGAGGACAGGATGCCTACCGTGACGCCGCCGTAGGTGATGGCGCCGGTGCCCTGGTTGATGGCGAAGCCCACCTGGCCGGTGCCGGTGCCCTCGTTGCGCAGGGTCAGCTGGTCGCCGGTCTGGCCGTTGGCAATGTTGATGGTGAGGACGGACCCTCCCAGGTTGCCGTTGAAGAGGTCGTCGCTGAGGGTCATGCCCGGCGCCACCAGCACCGGCACGTTGCCGTTGTTCTCCTTGTAGGTCACGTCCGGGCCGCCGCCCAGCACCGGCGCATCGTTGACTGCCGTCACATTCACCGTCACCTGGGCGGCCGCGGAAGTGGCGCCCAGGGTATCGGTGACGCGGAAACTGAAATTACCCAGGCCGGCGCCGGAGGCATTGGCGTTGGGGACGAAAATGACCCGGTGCGCACTGTTGGTGACCAGGCCGGCGGTGAGGATCAAGACACCCCGGCTGCCGTCTTCATTCACCTGGTAAAGCTGGCCGCCGCTAGGCAGGCTGGAAAGGGCGTACTGGCCGATGGCGTCGCCGTCGGCGTCGCTGGCACCCAGGGTGATGAGCTGGGCGCCGTCCTCCAGGGCCGTCACCGTCTGGGCCGTAGCCGTCGGCGCCGTATTGGCAACGGCACGATAGGCGGACCAGGCGGTGGTGCTCTGGTTGCCGCCGCTGCCGATACCGTCGTCGGTGGCGGTGACCTTGACCGAGAGATAACGTCCAAGCTCTCCTGCACCCAGCGTGTAAGTACTTCCAGTAGCGCCGCTGATGGCTGTGGCATTGGTGCCGGCTGCATCATCGGCCAGATACCACTGATAGGTGTAGGTGATGTTAGTCAGGCCATCCGGGTCTACCCAGGTACCGGGGCCTGCAGTAACGGTCTGGCCCGGGTGGACGACGCCACTAATGCTGGGAGCGGTCTGGTTGACCGGGGGGTCGTTTACCGAACCAACCGTGATGTCGGCCTGAGCCGATCCGGCACCACCGTCACTGCTCTGGGCAGAGACGGTCAGGGTGCGGGTGGACGGCGGTGCATCCTTGTTGATGGCATAGGTGATCTGGCGCGAAATGGCCGACAGGGTGGCATCGTTGATGGTGGGCGCCGCGGTCATCAGGCGGATGTTGTCCACATAGAGCTTGGCACCGACCGCACCACCACCGGTCTTGTCGTAAGTACCGCAGACGAACTCGAATTTATAGAGACCATCGGCGGCAAAGGTGAAGGTCTGGGTGGTCCACGGCTGGGTATCGCCGCGCTGGGCAAATAGCTGGGTGCGGACATCGTCGGCGGTGCCGAACTGGCCATCGGCGCCGGCAGCCAGCAGATAGCCGAACACTTCGTAGGCATCTGAACCGCCCTGCGCCTTCCAGTCCAGGGCCATCTGCTGGCCGGCGAAGCCGGTAAAGGCATCGCTGGTGACATAGGGGCCGTGCAGGGAGTTGTTGCCGTTGGGACGGTCCCCGGAATTCTGGGGCACGCTGCCGTCTGACGTCAGCACCAGGGCGTTGGAGCCGCTAGTCGCATCGCCGGAAGCGACGACAATCGAGTTACTGCCCAGAGAAGAGCCGGGAAGAAGATTGACGGTACCGGTACCGCTGACGCCGCCGCTGAAGGAGTAGTGGATGCTCTGGCCGTTGAGATTGAGCGGATAGGCCTGCAACGCTTTGGTCCAGCCGGGAAGGTCCACGGCTTCGAAGCTGCCGTTGGTGAACCCTTTATAGAAAACAATTTTTAGCGCCTTGCCGGCCTGGCCGTTCTCATAGGGATCCACCACGCCGATGGCCACCCGCCCGCTGCCATTACCTTGGTACACGGTACCGTTGTCGAACGAAATAGCTCCGTTGGCATTGGGAGTTGCAGAACTGACCATGGACAGCACATCGCCGGTCGTGCCATTGCCCACGGCAAAGCGCAGATAACCGCCCACATAGTCCCCGCCGTTGCTGAAGGTAATGTCGCTGTCGATGATGACCGCTGGCGCGTCCTCGGTGATGGTCCGATCATTCAGATTACCGATCACCGGAGTTCCCAGCAGCCCGGCATAAGCGTCGACCTGCAGGCCGGCAGTCTCGATGCTGCCCACCGTCGTTTCCAGATTCCAGTCGCCGCCCTTGGCCGCTGCGCCGGTGGCATCGCTGGATGCGGCCACGTCGGCACCGGTGTGCAGGGCCAGCTGCTTGAGGAAGTTCACGCCCAGTTCCCCCTGCCCCACATCGCAGCCGTAGAGCAGCAGGTCGCCGTCGGCCTTGAGGCCGGCGCCGATGGCCGCCAGGCTGGCCAGATAGGAGGACAGGTGGTCGCTGTCCAGGCTCGCCGTTCCCAGTTGGATCTTGCCGCTCTCGCCGTGGCCGACGAGATGGATGGCATCGATGTCATTGCGCCCCTGGAGGTAGTCGGCGATCTGCTGCAGGCCGTCCCGGCTGCTGTCCAGCAGCACCACCTCGAGGCCGGTGCCCAGGCCCGCCACCAGGGTTTGCCAGTCGCTGACGGCGCCATCGACGAACACCACTTCGCGGCGTCCGCCGTTGGCTGCGGGGTCGCCAGCGGCCAAGGCCCGGGGTCCGCCCGGCTCGGTCCGGACATCCACATCCCTGGCCGGCGCCACCGGTGCCGGGGTCTCCGGCACCTTGCACACCACCTTGGTGGAGCTCTCCCGGGCAGCCGCATCCTGGGCTGCCCGCTCGGCCGCAGCGGCAGCGGAGGCCGCCGCGTCCACGGCAGCACCGTCGAACATGACCCGGGCCTCCAGGGCCATGGGCGAGGGAGCGCGGCGCTTCAGGCGACGGGGGGAAGAAGGGGGAAGGGTGCGGTCGTTCATGGCG
>NZ_JBXAST010000028.1:0-45491 GCF_058809645.1 Azospira sp. MPR-E4
GGGACGGGCGGAGGGAAATCTGGAGGGCGTCGACGGGTTTTCAGTATGGCACAGGCGGGGACGGGGCGCCCCTCCGGCGCCGCCGCCCCGGCGACCTCAGCCGAGGAAGAGCTTGTAGGCCGGGTTGGCCGTCTCGTCCCAGTGGTGGTAGCCCAGCTCCTGGAGGAAGGTCTGGAACTCGCCCATCTCCGCCGGCGGCACCTGCATGCCCACCAGCACCCGGCCGTAGTCGGCGCCGTGGTTGCGGTAGTGGAAGAGGCTGATGTTCCAGCCGGAGCTCATGCGGTTGAGGAAGTTCATCAGGGCGCCGGGCCGTTCCGGGAATTCGAAGCGGTACAGCAGCTCGTTCTCCACCTGGGGCGCATGGCCGCCGACCATGTGGCGCACGTGCAGCTTGCCCATTTCGTCGTCGGTCAGGTCCAGGGTGGCATAGCCGTGCTTTTTCAGGCTCTCCACCAGCTTGGTGGATTCGGCCCGGTTGGCCACCTGCACGCCGACGAAGACGTGGGCTTCCCGCGCCTCGTGGAAGCGGTAGTTGAACTCGGTGATGTTGCGGCTGCCGATGAGGGAGACGAAGCGCTTGTAGGCGCCGGGCTTCTCCGGCAGGGTCACGGCCAGCACCGCCTCCCGCTGCTCGCCCACCTCGGCCCGCTCGGCGACGAAGCGCAGGCGGTCGAAATTGGTATTGGCGCCGGAGGCCACGGCCACCAGGGACTTGTCCTTCAGCTTGTGCTGCTTGGCGTATTCCTTGGCGCCGGCGATGGCCAGGGCCCCGGAAGGCTCCAGGATGGAGCGGGTGTCCTCGAAGACGTCCTTGATGGCGGCGCAGATGGCGTCCGTATCCACCAGGATGATGTCGTCCAGGTATTCGCGGCAGACCCGGAAGGTTTCCTCGCCGACGAACTTCACCGCCGTGCCGTCGGCGAAGAGGCCCACGTTGTCCAGGCGCACCCGCTTGCCGGCGGCGATGGACTGCTTCATGGCGTCGGCGTCGAAGGTTTCCACGCCGATGACCTTGATCTCCGGCCGCACCGCCTTGATGTAGGCGGCCACGCCGGCCGCCAGGCCGCCGCCGCCGATGGCCACGAACACGGCGTGGATCGGCTTGCCGTGCTGGCGCAGGATTTCCATGCCGATGGTGCCCTGGCCGGCGATGACATAGGGGTCGTCGAAGGGGTGCACGAAAGTCAGCTTCTCGGCCTTCTCCAGCTCCACCGCATGGGCATAGGCCTCGTCGTAGGACTCGCCGGCCAGCACCACCTCGCCGCCCCGGGAAGCCACGGCCTGGACCTTGATCTGGGGCGTGGTGGTGGGCATGACAATGACCGCCCGGCAGCCGATCTTGGCGGCGGAAAGGGCTACGCCCTGGGCGTGGTTGCCGGCGGAGGCGCAGATGACGCCGCGCTGCAGCTGGGCCGGGGTGAGGTGGGCAATCTTGTTGTAGGCGCCGCGCAGCTTGAAGGAGAACACCGGCTGCATGTCCTCGCGCTTGAAATAGAAGCGGTTGCCGAGCCGGTGGGAGAGATTGGGCGCCAGTTCCAGGGGAGTCTCAACGGCGGCCTCATAGACCCGGGCGTTGAGGATTTTGGTCAGATAGTCGTGCTGCATGGGGAAGGTCGGATGCCGAGGGCGTAAAGCACGGCAGTGTACCCCCCGGGTGGGGGCAAGTCCATGAAGGGAAGGCGAAAGCCTCCGCCGGGACGGGGGCCGGCAGACAGGGGCCGGGCAGGCTGCACCCGGCCCCGCAGGGTCAGAAGGATTTGCGTATCTGCAGCCCCAGGGTATGCATGGTCATGGCCCCGGAATTGTTGCTGTACTGGTAGCGCAGGCCCAGGGTCCAGGCGCTCTTGAAGACGAAGTCGCTGCCCAGGCCGAAGACCATGGTGTCCCGCTTCAGGGTGGTCGCCGCGATCTGGTAGGAGGGGCCGGACAGGTCGTCCGCATAGGCCATGCGCGCCCCTTCCGGATTCTCGAAGTCGTGCTGGTACTCGACCCGGAAATAGGGCCGGGCCAGGGTGGTCTCCAACTCGACGCTGGTCTCACCCCGCAGGCCGAAGGACAGCTTGGTCACCGGCGCCTTCTGGGAGAAGTAGGCCAGGTTGTAGATGCCGGCGCCGCTTTCCACCGCAGCATCGAGCCGGGTGGAGGCGATGTCGATGCGACCGTAGGGCGACAGGATGTGGGCATCCTGCTGGAACTCGTAGGCGGCGCTGAGGGAGGCGAACCACTGCTTGCCGGTGCGCTGGCTGGTGGCGAAGGCGCCGGCGGCGGCGGAGTAGCGGCGCGACTCCAGGTCCAGCCGTCCCATGCCGATGAGGCCGTCGATGAAGGTGCCGGGCACGGGCTGGTAGCTGCCGTAGACGATCACCGAGTAATCGTCGCCCACATTGCGGGTGCCGTCGTTGCCGATCTTCTGCCGCTCATGGCCGAAGCCGACGCCCAGGCCCAGGATCAGGTTGTCTCCGAAGCGGCTGTCGGTGCCGAAGGAAATGCCGGAAGTGGTGAACTTGGCATCCGCATCGTCCAGGCGGCCGAAGGAGACATTGCCCGCACTCCACACATCGAAGCCGGTGTCCTGGAAGTTGCTGGCCTTGCTGGAAATGTTCAGGGTCGGCAGGCCGTGGCTGTTGGCCATCTGACCCAGGGTGCTCAAGGCGGCGAAGGGATTGAAGCCGCTCTCCTGGCCGGGAGCCGGACCTGCCGTCACAACACCACCGGTGCCGGTAGCCGCATCACGACTGCCGAGGTTGGTGACCGCCGTTCCTGTGGCGAGGCCGAAACCGCCGTTCTGATCGATATTTCCGGCAGACGACCCGCTGTTGTTGCCCACGACAGCCAGGGCGGGCATCACCGACGGACGCCGGGCATTGGGACTGTCGAAACCCCGGGGACGCTCCGGACGCAGGCGCACATGGAGGTTTTCCAGGCGGGACTGGAAATTGCTGATCTGGGTCAGGGAGAAGCGCTTGGCCACTTCCGCTTGGGCCCCGATGATGCCGACCACATTGGCGTCCTTGCTCGGATCGGGCCGGGTCATGACGCTGATGGTCACCGTCGCCGGAGCCGAAGTGCCGGTGGCGTTGGTGGCGGTGTAGGTGAAGCTGTCGCTGCCCGAATAGCCTGCCGTCGGCGTATAGGTGATGCTGGCGCCGCTGGCCGTGGCCGTGCCGTGGCCGGGGGCCGTCACCACCGTCACCGTGGTGGCCGCGCCGCCCGAAACATTGAGGGGAATGGGATTATTGCTGCTGTTGATGGGCACCGTCACCGTCACCGCCCCGGCCACCGGAGCGGCAGGATTGACGGTGATGCTCACCGTCGCCGCTGCCGAAGTGCCGGTGGCATTGGTGGCCCGGTAGGTGAAGCTGTCGCTGCCCGAATAACCGGTATGGGGCGTGTAGGTAATGCTGGTGCCGCTGGCCGTGGCCGTGCCGTGGGCCGCCGCCGTTGCCACGGAAACGCTGGTGGCGACGCCGCCGGTAATGTTTAGGGCGATGGGATTGGCGCCGCTGTTGAAGGCCACCGTGGCGCTCACCGCATTGGCTACCGGTGCCGCGGCAGAAACGGTGATGGTAACGGTGGCAGCCGCCGAAGTACCGGTGGCGTTGGTGGCGGTGTAAGTGAAGCTGTCGCTGCCGGTATAGCCCACCGTCGGCGTATAGGTAATGCTGGTGCCGCTGGCCGTGGCCGTGCCATGGCTGGCCCCGCTGGCCACCGCCACGCTGGTGGCGGCGCCGCCGCTGATGCTGAGGGGAATGGCGTTGTTGCTGCTGTTGAAGGCCACCGTCACCGATACCGCATTGGCCACCGGTGCCTGGGGATTGACGGTGATGCTCACCGTCGCCGCCGCCGAGGTGCCGCCGGCGTTGGTGGCCGTATAGGTGAAGCTGTCGCTGCCCGAATAGCCGCTGGTCGGCGTATAGGTGATGCTGGTGCCGCTGGCCGTGGCTACGCCGTGACTGGCGGCACCGGCCACGGCCACACTGGTAGCCGCACCGCCGGTGATGTTGAGGGTCACCGGATTGGCCGCGCTGTTGTAGGAAACGGTGAGGGATACCGCATTGGCCACCGGCGCCTGGGGATTGACGGTGATGCTCACCGTCGCCGCTGCCGAAGTGCCGGTCGCATTGGTGGCTGTATAGGTGAAGCTGTCGCTGCCCGAATAGCCGGCGGTGGGGGTGTAGGTGATGCTGGTGCCGCTGGCGGTGGCCGTGCCGTGGCTGGCCCCGCTGGCCACCGCCACGCTGGTGGCGACACCGCCGGTGATGTTGAGGGTGATGGCGTTGTTGCTGCTGTTGTAGGCCACCGTGGCGCTCACCGCATTGGCCACCGGCGCCAGGGGATTGACGGTAATGGTCACCGTTGCCGCGGCCGAGGTGCCGGTCGCATTGGTGGCCGTATAGGTGAAGCTGTCCGAACCCACATAGCCGGGGGTGGGGGTGTAGGTGATGCTGGTACCGCTGGCCGTGGCCGTGCCGTGGCTGGCGGCACTGGCCACCGCCACGCTGGTAGCCGCACCGCCGGTGATATTGAGGGTGATGGCGTTGTTGCTGCTGTTGTAGGCCACCGTGGCGCTCACCGCATTGGCCACCGGCGCCTGGGGATTGACGGTGATGCTCACCGTCGCCGGTGCCGAGGTGCCGCTGGCGTTGGTGGCCGTATAGGTGAAGCTGTCGCTGCCCGAATAGCCGGCGGTGGGGGTATAGGTGATGCTGGTACCGCTGGCCGTGGCCGTGCCGTGGCTGGCGGCACTGGCCACCGTCACGCTGGTGGCGGCGCCGCCGGTGATGTTGAGGGTGATGGCATTGTTGCTGCTGTTGTAGGCCACCGTGGCGCTCACCGCATTGGCCACTGGCAGGGGCGGATTGACCGTCAGGGTATAGGCCTGGCTGGTGGAGTACTGGGTGCCGCCGCTGCTGTCCGTGGCGGTGACGGTGAAGGAAAAGTTGCCCTCCACCGTCGGGGTGCCCGAGAGCACGCCCCCGCTGCTCAGGGTCAGGCCCGCGGGCAGGCTGCCGGCAGTGATGCTGTAGGTGTAGGGCGAGGTGCCACCGCTGGTGCTGAAGGTCTGGCTGTAGGCACTGCCCCGGGAGGCAGCCGTCAGGGCCCCGGCCGCGGGCGACAGGGACAAGGTTGGGGCGCCGATGGTCAGGGAAATGGTACTGCTGGTGCCGCTGTAGGGCCCGCTGCCGGTACTGGAGTCCTGGGCGCTGACCGTGAAGGTGTAGGTGCCGGCTGCCGTCGGCGTGCCGCTGACGGTGCCGCCCGAGCCCAGGCTCAGGCCGGGCGGCAGGCTGCCGCTGGCCAGGGTGAAGCTGCCATAGGGCGCAGTACCGCCGCTGCCGCTGAGCGACTGGCTGTAGGCCACCCCCACGGTGCCGCCGGTCAGGGTGGTCGGCGTAAACGAGAGGGTGGGAGCACCGATGGTCAGGGAAATGGTGCTGCTGGTGGCGGAGTAGGGACCGGTGCCCGTACTGCTGTCCGTCCCCTGCACGGTGAAGGTAAAGGTACCGCCCGCCGTCGGTGTGCCCGAGACGACCCCGCCGGAACTCAGGGACAACCCGGCAGGCAGGGCTCCGGTCTTGACGATGTAGCTGCCGTAAGGGGCCGTACCGCCGCTGCCGCTGATGCTCTGGCTGTAGGCGCTGCCGACGGTACCGGCCATCAGGGTGGTGGGAGAGAAGCTGATGGTGGGTGCTGCCACCGTCACCGAATAGGCCTTGCTGCCGGTGGCGCTGGCCGTGTCGGTGGCCGTGATGGTGAAGTTGAATACACCTCCCGCCGTCGGCGTACCGGTGAGTGCCCCGGTGCTGGCGTTAAGGCTGAGGCCGGCCGGCAGACTGCCGGCAGTGACCGCGTAACTGTACGTACCGTTGCCGCCGCTGGCGCTGATGGTCTGGCTGTAGGTGCTGCCGACCGTGGGATTGGTCAGGGAAGCGGGCGACAGGCTCAGGGGAGCCGAGTAGGCAGCAACCGTCAGGTCGTCGAAGGCGAAATTGAACGGTTCGGTAGCCGAGTTGTTGGTGACCCGCACCTCGTCCACATTGGTCATGTTGCTCAGGTTATGGAGCACGAAGGTGTTGCCCGGAGTGACATTCACCGTTTCCGTCGGCCCAGCGACACTGTTGCGATAACCGGTAAAGGTAAAACTGGTCATTCCCACGCCATAGGCCAATATCTTGACGGAGGTAATGTTGAAGCGATCAGTACCATTGGCCGACTTGATGATGGCATCGCCGCCGGTGGAGGTCGAAGTGATGGCATCCCCACTGCGGTTGGTCGCCACCGTGTTCAAGTCATCGTAGATGTAATACAGCCATTGACCGGTAAACCTTAGGCCGTTGTAATCGGAACTCACATCGGAGTAGGTCGAGTGGGTGTTTGCCGCCCCGAAATCGATGGTACCGCCATTGATCGTGCCGTAGGCAGGCAGTGCCAGGGCCAGCAACAGGAGCAACAGCCCACGGAAAAGTCTGAGTCCCGCAACAAGGGAAGAAAACAGGGGATTCAGGCAATTCGGTTTCATACACATATCCAGAGTGCTTCAGTAATCGCAACGGGGTACAGAAAGGGCAGAGCCATACATGGATGGCTCTGCCAGTTGATGACATCAGGGACGGAGGGGGTAGTCGGCACCGTTGACGCAAATGCAGAAGTTCAGCGTCAAATAGGGTTGCAGGTTGCTGTGGGGACCGCTGCTACCGACCGGCGCCAGGGCGGAAACCATCACCGCATTGGGCGCAGAACCGGCATAGGTATTCACGGCAGTCACCCGGGGTGGCGTACCCTTGACCCCCTTGGCCAGATAGGCGCCGGCGGGAGCAAGGGCGCTGGCATTGGCGCCCTCCGCCACGACCGAGTGAGTGTGGTCCGGCACCTGAGCGACGGTGAGTGTCTCGCTGTAGGTGCCGACGGCCTGGGGTACGCTGCGGGGCGTCAGGCCCGGTCCCGCACCGCTGCCCATCACGGTCCGCCCCTGCAGCTTCGGCAGGTTGAATACCGTGCTGTTGCCGCCGTAGAGGTTGCCGATGACGGAGAAAAGGACCTGGGCCTGCACGGCATTGACGCCTGTTCCATCGCAGAAGGCCCAGTCCACTGGAGGATAGTTGAAGGCGAAGGCGCGGATTTCGCCGTAGTACGGATCAGCCATGGTGTTCTCCTTGGATGTTCAACTTCTGGTGGGCCAAAGGCCCTGGGTGGCAATGCAGAAATTGACAGCCAGGGTCGGCTGCATGTTGTTGTGCGCCAGGCTCTGGCCCGCCGTTGCAATGACGCCGGCAGCCATATAGGCAGCCGGAACGGGGGCATCTGCATAGATATTGGTGTTCTCTGCCGCCAGGGCAGGGAGGGCGCCTGCCGGATTGTTGGTGGTGGCAGTCGCCGTGCTGCAGCTGACGCTGTGGCTATGGGGCGGCACCTGGGCAGTGGTTAGCGCTACAGCTTCCAGGCCGCCGGCATTGCCAGCCACAAACGTGCCCACGTTGGGCACAACGCCCTGGCAAAGGGGCACGCGACCACGCAGGTCCGGCAAATTGAAGGTATTGACGCCATCCCCGCCGTAGGCAACACCGATCAGGGCAAACAGGGCGTTGTTCTGCCGAATCTGCATGACCGTGCCGTCGCACAGATGCCAGCCCTGAGGTATGACGCCGAAGGCGAAGGGGCGGATTTCTCCGAGAAATGGATCCATGGTGTTGTCTCCTTATCCCGCAGTCGGGTAGATGCCGCTGAGGGCGATGATGAAATTGATGCAGGTGGTGGGCATCATGTTGTTGTGGGGCAGACCGCCGCCGCCGGCGGGACTGACCATCGCCGGGTTCATGTTGGCTGCGGCAGTCGTCGTCTGGCTGTAGAGGTTGCTGGCAGCGGTTCCCGGCAGCTTGCCGGCCGGGGCGTTGGTGGTCCCGGGGCCGCCGGCGGGCATGGGATGGGTATGGGCCGGCAGGTTGTTCTGGTTCAGGGCCTCCGTCTCACTCCCCACCGAGTTGCCCAGGGCTCTGGGCGTCAGGCTCTGCCCCGTGCCGGCAATCACGCCGGTACCCGTGCTCATGGGTGCCCGGCCGCGCAGGTCGGGCAAGGCAAAGTTGTTGCTGCCGTTACCGCCGTAGGTCGTCCCCAACAGGGAGAACAACGCTTCATTCCCGGATATCGGAAGTGTGGCCCCATTGCATAGGGCCCATCCTTGCGGGGCATAGTCCCCGGCAAACATGCGAATTTCTCCTAGATAGCCTTCCACGATCGTTTCTCCTCAGGCGGATGTTCTCAGGCGGGAAAAGACCGCCTGATAGCGAACCTCCCCGGCCCCGCCGCCCATCACGGGACCGAGAAAAATGGGGACGTTGCCCTGGGACGGATGGGCCAGCAGATGGGTACCCTGGGGCAGGACCCGGTCCGACGCTCCCGAGAACATCAGGACAAAGCCTTCAATCGTCGGTGAGCGGAGCGCTGCCACGGACACCAGCTGCAGCCACAGGGGCTCGCCGCCATCCGCCGGGGAAAAGGCCAGCGTCGCTCCCTGGAGCGCCTGGTAGTCGGCCAAGCCGAGCAGAGGGGTACTCACGATGCCCCCCCCTGGTGCTGGGGCAGCCTGGTCATATAGAGATAGCCCCCCCGGTCCACCACCTCCTGGAAGCCGAGACGGCGGTAGAAGTCCAGGACGGGATTGTTTTTTTCCACATGCAGCCCGAGGAAGCGGCCACCTGTCTCCGCCTCTGCTATCAGGGTCCGCAGCAGCCGGCCGCCGATGCCCCGACATCGGAATTCCTCCAGTAGGGCGATATCGATGACACGGATCTCGTCGTCGCGGCGATCCACATACAGGCGTCCGACCGGCTCGTCCTCTAGCAGCACCAGATCAAAGGACGGGTTCTGGTAGGCCGCCATGTACTGGTCGTGCTGAAAGCCGAATTGCTGCCGCAGGAATGCCTCCCACTGGGCCGGAGCCCAGTCGAGCAGCTGCCGCTCCGCTTCCCGGGTGGAGGCATAGATGCGGAACAGCAACTCCCGGTCCCCCGCCTCGATGGGACGCAACGCCAGCCGGAGAGGGCGCTCCTCACAGGAACTGCCGCAGGAGGAATCGGTACAGGAAAGGGACATGGGCAAGCCGAATTACTCACGTAAGGGGGGCAACGGGTTAACGTTCACGTCAATGGCGTTATACAAACACTGAATGACGATAGCAATTCATTTTGCATATCACTAAAGTCTTATAAAACGCAAAGACCGTTTATCCATGCGGCATGCCGGGGGTATTTTTTTTGTCTATGGAGCGTTAAATAAATGGAATTTGGCGGTAGCCCACCCCCCTTCGCAGACATAAATCCCGCTCAGGACGACGGGAATCCATCCACCCTGGGGGATAATGGGCGCTGAGCACCACACCGGTGCGCGGCCATTCTTCCCCCTCCCCTTCTGATGCCTGACTGGTTTGCCGATCCTGCCGCCGGCCTGGGCGGCCTTTTCATCGCCAGCTTTCTTGCCGCCACCCTGCTGCCCGGCGGCTCGGAGGCCGCCCTTGCCGCCTTTCTCCTGGCCCACCCGGCAGAAGTGCCCGCCGCACTTTTCTGGGCCACCCTGGGGAACACTTTGGGCGGATTGACGTCTTATGGGGCCGGACGCCTACTGCCGGAGCGAAGCCTGCACCGGTTGCCGCACCTGGCCCAGGTGCGCCGCTTTGGCAGCCCCAGCCTGTTGCTGGCCTGGGCTCCCCTTGTCGGTGACGCCCTCTGTGTGGCGGCCGGCTGGCTGCGGCTACCCTGGCTGCCCTGCACCCTGTTCATGGCCGCCGGCAAGCTGGCCCGCTACTGGGTCGTGGCCCAGGGACTGGCACTGCTGGCGTCATGAAGGGCGGTCCGGGCAGGACCCGGTTCTGCCTGATGCACCGCAATACGTTAAAATTCACCTTTTGAAAGACACGGCCCTGGCCGCCCCCGTCCGATGACTGCACGTCTGCGCGAAATCCCCTACAACTACACCTCCTTCTCCGACCGGGAGATCGTCATTCGCCTGCTGGGCGAGGACATGTGGCGGGTGCTGGACGAACTCCGCGCCGAGCGCGTCACCGGCCGCTCCGCCCGCATGCTGTACGAGGTGCTGGGCGACATCTGGGTGGTGCAGCGCAACCCCTACCTGGAAGACGACCTGCTGGCCACCCCCAGCCGCCGCGAGGCCCTGGTGCAGGCCCTGCGCCACCGCCTGGCGGAAGTGGAAAAGCGCCGCAGCGAATCCGCCGGCGAGGACCCGGAACGCAGCCGCAAGGTGGCCCAGCTGGTGGAAGCCGCCCACAAGGCGGTGGACCGCTTCGAACAGCGCTTCATCGACACCCTCATGCTGCGCCGGAAGGTGCTGAAGACCCTGACCCGCCACACCCGCAAGGACAACGTGGCCTTCGACGGCCTGGCCCGGGTCTCCCATGTGACGGACGCCACCGACTGGCGCGTCGAATACCCCTTCGTCGTCCTCTACCCGGATACGGAAGAGGAAATCGGTCCCCTGGTGCGCGGCTGCATCGAGCTGGGCCTGACCATCATTCCCCGGGGGGGCGGCACCGGCTACACCGGCGGCGCCGTGCCCCTGTCGCCCCTGTCCGTGGTCATCAACACCGAGAAGCTGATCGACATCGGCCCGGTGGAAGAGATCGTCCTGCCCGGCCACGACAAGCCCTACGCCACCATCCGCACCAGCGTCGGCGTGGTTACCGACCGGGTCTCCGAAGCCGCCTCGGCCGCCGGCCGCGTCTTCGCCGTGGACCCCACCTCCGCCAGCGCCTCCTGCATCGGCGGCAACATCGCCATGAACGCCGGCGGCAAGAAGGCCGTGCTGTGGGGCACCGCCCTGGACAACCTGGCCTGGTGGAAGATGGTGACGCCGGACGGCAACTGGCTGGAGGTGGAACGCCTCAACCACAACTTCGGCAAGATCCATGAGCAGGAGAAGGTGGAATTCCGCCTCAAGCGCTTCGACGCCAGGAGCTACAAGCTGCTCTCCGAAGAAGTGCTGGCCCTGCCCGGCGCGGCCTGCCGCAAGACCGGCCTGGGCAAGGACGTCACCGACAAGTTCCTCGGCGGCGTGCCCGGAGTACAGAAGGAAGGCACCGACGGCATCATCGTCGCCGCCCGCTGGGTGCTGCACAAGATGCCCCCGGTCACCCGCACCGTCTGCCTGGAATTCTTCGGCCAGGTGCGGGAGGCCGTGCCCTCCATCGTCGAGATCACCGACTACTTCAAGCCGGGTGGCGAAGGCCACAAGGCCGGCGTGCAGCTGGCCGGCCTGGAGCATCTGGACGAACGCTATGTGAAGGCCGTCGGCTACGCCACCAAGGCCAAGCGCCACGGCCGGCCGAAAATGGTGCTGATCGGCGACATCGTCGGCCACGACGAGAATGCGGTGATGCAGGCTGCCTCCGACGTGGTCAAGATGACCAATGTGCGCGGCGCCGAAGGCTTCATCGCCATCACTCCGGAAACCCGCAAGAAGTTCTGGCTGGACCGTTCCCGCACCGCCGCCATCTCCAAGCACACCAACGCCTTCAAGGTGAACGAGGACGTGGTGATCCCCCTGCCGCGCATGGGCGACTACTGCGACGGCATCGAGCGCATCAATATCGAACTGTCCCTGCAGAACAAGCTGGACCTGTGCGATGCCCTGACCGAATTCTTCAAGGGCGATCTGCCGGTCAACAGCGCCGACACCAAGCTGGACAAGGACGTGCTCATCGAGGACCGCCGCGAGCGGGCCCTGGAGCACATCAGCGACGTGCGCGCCCGCTGGCAGTGGCTGCTGGACAACCTGGATCTGCCCCTGGCCGAGGCCGAGCAGCGCTTCGCCGAATTCGGCGTGGTGGCCGGCGAGCTGACCAACCGGGCCGCCAACCCGACCCTCTTCCACCGCCTGCAGGACTACTCCGTGCGCGCCTCCTGGAAGAAGGAGCTGAAGGAGCCCCTGGACAACATCTTCAACGGCGCCACCTACCGGCCCCTCTCCGAAAAGATGGCCGCCGTGCAGAAGGAAGTGCTGCGCGGCCGCGTCTTCGTGGCCCTGCACATGCACGCCGGCGACGGCAACGTGCACACCAACATCCCGGTGAATTCGGACCACTACGAGATGCTGCAGACCGCCAACAGGGCGGTGGAACGCATCATGCACCTGGCCCGCTCCCTGGACGGCGTCATCTCCGGCGAGCACGGCATCGGCATCACCAAGCTGGAATTCCTGACGGACGAGGAAATCGGCCCCTTCCGCGCCTACAAGGAGAAGGTGGACCCGGAAGGCCGCTTCAACAAGGGCAAGCTTATGCCCGGCGGCGACCTGCACAACGCCTACACGCCCTCCTTCTCCCTGCTCGGGGCCGAGTCCCTGATCATGGAGCAGTCCGAGATCGGCAAGATCGCCGACTCCATCAAGGACTGCCTGCGCTGCGGCAAGTGCAAGCCGGTGTGCTCTACCCACGTGCCCCGGGCCAACCTGCTCTATTCCCCGCGCAACAAGATTCTCGGCACCTCCCTGCTGATCGAGGCCTTCCTCTACGAGGAGCAGACCCGCCGCGGCATTTCCCTGCAGCACTTCGACGAGTTCAACGACGTGGCCGACCACTGCACGGTCTGCCACCGCTGCGTCAAACCCTGCCCGGTGGATATCGACTTCGGCGACGTCTCGGTGGCCATGCGCAACTTCCTGCGCAAGCAGGGCAAGAAGAAGCTGGACCCGGGCAAGGCCGCCACCATGTGGTTCCTCACCATGAAGGACCCGGCCACCATCAAGCTGGCCCGCACCATGATGATCGGCTGGGGCTACAAGCTGCAGCGCCTGGGCGTCAAGCTGGCCAAGACCTTCGGCCTGACCCAGGGCATCGTGCAGCACCCGCCCGCCACCCTGGGCCGGCCCTCGGTGAAGGCCCAGGTGATCCACTTCATCAACAAGCCCATGCCGGGCAACCTGCCCAAGCGCACTTCCCGGGCCCTGCTGGACATCGAGGACGACCACGTGGTGCCGGTGATCCGGGACCCGCAGAAGGCCACCGAGGATTCGGACGCGGTCTTCTACTTCCCCGGCTGCGGCTCCGAGCGCCTCTTCTCCCAGGTGGGTCTGGCCACCCAGGCCATGCTCTACGAGACCGGCGCCGTCACCGTGCTGCCCCCGGGTTACCTGTGCTGCGGCTACCCGCAGAACGCCGCCGGCGAGGAGGACAAGGGCCAGAAAATCATCACCGACAACCGGGTGCTATTCCACCGGGTGGCCACCACCCTCAATTACCTGGACATCAAGACGGTGATCGTCTCCTGCGGCACCTGCATGGACCAGCTGCAGAAGTATGAATTCGAGAAAATCTTCCCCGGCTGCCGCCTGCTGGACATCCACGAGTACCTGCTGGAAAAGGGCGTCAAGCTGGAAGGCGTCAAGGGCACCCAGTACATGTACCACGAGCCCTGCCATACGCCGATGAAGACCTACTCCGGCATCAAGGTGGTGAACGACCTGATGGGCCAGCGCGTGGACCTCAACGACCGCTGCTGCGGCGAGTCCGGCTCCTTCGCCCTGTCCCGTCCCGACATCTCCACCCAGGTGCGCTTCCGCAAGCAGGAGGAGATCGAGAAGGGCGCCACCAAGCTGCGTCAGGACTTTGGCGTCCAGGACCAGGTGAAGATCCTCACCTCCTGCCCTTCCTGCCTCCAGGGCCTGTCCCGCTACGAGCCGGATGCCGACATCCAGGCCGACTACATCGTGGTGGAAATGGCCAAGACCCTGCTGGGCGAGAACTGGATGGCCCAGTACGTGCAGAAGGCCAACAGCGGCGGCATCGAGCGGGTGCTGCTGTAAGCCCCACTGTCACAAACGCTCACTGATGTTGATGAAGCCCCCTGCTAGCATGGAGTGGTTGCATACAGGAGGTTTCATCATCATGAGCGCCAAGGAAATCAACACCGCTCTCGTCCTGGCGCCGGCCCTGCCTCTGACCCTGATGGGACTGGCTTTCGCCGTCTATCTCTGTCTCTGAGACAGGCCCGCGCCGTGCCCCAAGCCCTGGCAAGCATCCACATCGCAACCCGGGGCCGGGGGCTTCACGAATTCACCCGACAGGCCCACGACTTCGTCGCCGCCAGCGGCCTCCACCAGGGCCTGCTCACCGTTTTCTGCCGCCACACCTCCGCTTCCCTGATCATCCAGGAAAACGCCGATCCCTCCGTACAGCGGGATCTGGAGCGCTTCTTCGCCAAGCTGGTACAAGATGGGGACCCGGCCTTCGAGCATGACCTGGAAGGGCCGGACGACATGCCGGCCCACATCCGCACCGCCCTGACCCAGACCTCCCTCGGCATCCCCGTCAGTGACGGCCGCCTGCTGCTGGGTACCTGGCAGGGCCTCTATCTCTACGAACATCGCCACCGGGGCCATTCCCGGGAGGTGGTGCTGCACCTGCTCGGCGACTGAATCCGGCGGCGCCCCTCAGTCGTCGGCGGCGCCGGCGCTGGCCGGGGCTCCCAGGGCCTGCAGGGGCCGCCGCATCCACCACACCATGAAGACGCCGGGCACGGCGACGACGATGGAGAAAAGGAAGAAGGCGGGCCAGCCGATGGATTCGGACAGCACCCCGGAGAGGGGACTGACGTAGATGCGCCCCACCGCCGCGAAGGCCGAAAGCAGGGCGTAATGGGTGGCGGAGAAGCGGTGATTGCAGAGGCCCATGAGCAGGGCGACGAAGGCCACGGTGCCCATGCCGCCGCTGATGTTCTCCCCGGCGATCACCGTCAGCAGCAGCCAGTCCAGGCTAGCCGGGGTATGCAGAGAAACGATGCCCCAGTCGAAGGCCGGCACCATCACCGCGCCCCAGGCCCCCTTGCCGAGCAGGGCCAACAGGTAGAAGCCGAAGTTTGAAACCAGCTGCAGCACGCCGAAAAACAGCAAGGAGCGGTAGAGGGCCAGGCGGGTCATGATGAGGCCGCCGATGAAGGCCCCCAGGATGGTCAGCCAGATGCCGATGACCTTGTTGGCGATGCCCACCTCCTCCTGCAGGAAGCCCATGCCCTTGATCAGGAAGGGCGTGGTCAGGCTGCCGGCGAAGGCGTCCCCCAGCTTGTACAGCACGATCAGCAGGAGGAAGGCTCCGGCACCGCTCTGGGCGAAGTAGCTGGCGAGGGACTGGTTGAGGGTCTCGAAGCCGGCCTTGCGGGAACACCACCAGGCCAGGGGCAGGGCGGCGGCAATCTCGGCCAGGACGAACAACAGCTGCACCCACTTGTTGGCATCGTCCGGATTGAGGCCCAGCACCACCAGGGCCTGGCGAGCCACGACATAGCCGGCGACGACGCCGGCCAGCATGGCGGCAAAGCCCAGCAGTTCCTTTTTCGGGTCCGAGGCCAGGGGCTTGTTGGCGCTGCTGACCCGGGGCACGGCCAGCAGGGAGAAGGCGGCGCAACCCACCATGATGGCCGCCATCACCGCGTACACCCGGGGCCAGGACTGCCACTGGCCGGCCCAGATGAGGCTGATGCCGCCGGAAAGGATCATGGCTAGGCGGTAGGCGAAGACATGCACCGAGGCGCCGAGACCCCGTTCGGCCTCGGGCAGCAGGTCGGTACGGTAGGCGTCCACCACCACGTCCTGGGAAGCGGCCAGGAACGCTACCGCCAGGGCCGCCAGGGCGAACAGCTGGGGCGCCGTCGCCGGCGACAGGCCGGACATCAGCCACAGCAGCCCGCCCAGGGCCAGTTGGGTGAGCACCAGCCAGCCCCGGCGCCGGCCCAGGAAGGGCGGCTCGAAGCGGTCCATGAGGGGCGCCCAGAGAAACTTGAAGGTGTAGGGAATGCCCACCAGGCCGAAGAAGCCGATGGTGGCTAGGTCGATGCCGTCCACCGTCAGCCAGGCCTGCATGGCCTGCCCGGTGAGGGCCAGGGGCAGGCCGGAGGCGAAGCCCAGCACCAGGATGGCGGCCAGGCGCCAGGCCCGGCCCAGACGGGCGCCGGCGGAAAGGACCGCGGCCTCGGCCACGCTCAGTCCCGGCCCAGGCGGCAGATGGCCAGGCTGGCGAGGAAGTTGGGATCTTCCGTCACTTCCTTGCCTTCGTCGAAAGCCTTCAGCTCCCGCATGGCGATGCCCTTTTCCTCACACAGGGCCTGGAAGTCGGCGATGGTGAAGAAGCGCACGTTGGGGGAGTCGTACCACTGGTAGGGCAGGTCCTTGGAGACCGGCATGCGGCCGTTGAGGATGGCCTGGCGGTGCAGCCAGTAGCCGAAGTTGGGGAAGGAGACCACCGCCTCCCGGCCCACCCGCAGCAATTCTTCCAGCAGGGGCACGGTGCGGTGCACGGTCTGCAGGGAGAGGGACATGATGGCGTGGTCGAAGAAGCCGTCCTCAAAGCCGGCCAGGCCCTGCTCCAGGTTGCTCTGGATCACATTGACGCCGTTGCGCACGCAGGCCAGGACGTTGGCAGGATCGATATCCACCCCGTAGCCGTGGGTGTTGCGGGCCTGGGCCAGGAACTTGAGCAGGCTGCCGTCGCCGCAGCCCAGGTCCAGCACCCGTTCGCCGGGGGCGATCCACTTGGCGATGACATCGAAGTCGAAACGGTCGAGAGAATTGTTGGTCATGGCGGCTCTCTCAGACGGCGATGTTGTGCAGGTAGGCGCCCATCACCGCGTGGTACTGGGCGTCGTCCAGGAGGAAGGAATCGTGGCCGGCGTTGCAGTCGATCTCGGCGTAGGAGACTTCCCGGTTGTTGTGCAGCAGGGCATACACCATCTCCCGGCTGCGCTCCGGCGCGAAACGCCAGTCGGTGGTGAAGGAGACCAGCAGGAACTTGGCCGAGGCCCGGGCCAGGGCCGCCTTCAGGTCGCCGCCGTAATCCCGGGCCGGGTCGAAGTAGTCCAGGGCCTTGGTGGTGATGAGATAGGTGTTGGCGTCGAAGAAGCCGGCGAACTTGTCGCCCTGGTAGCGCAGGTAGGACTCGATCTCGAAATCCACGTCGTAGTTGTACTTGAGCACCCCTTCCCGCAGCTGGCGGCCGAATTTCTCCCCCATCTGGTCGTCGGAAAGATAGGTGATGTGGCCCACCATGCGCGCCAGGCGCAGGCCCCGGGCCGGCACCACGCCGTGCTCGTAGTAATTGCCGCCGTGGAAGTCCGGATCGGTGAGGATGGCCTGGCGGGCCACCTCGTTGAAGGCGATGTTCTGGGCGGTGAGCTTGGGGGCGGAGGCGATGACCAGGGCGTGGCGCACTCGCTCCGGGTATTCCAGGCTCCACTGCAGGGCCTGCATGCCGCCCAGGCTGCCGCCGATGATGGCGGCCCACTGGTTGATGCCGAGGCGGTCGGCAAGGCGGGCCTGGGACTCGACCCAGTCCTCCACCGTCACCACCGGGAAGTCGGCGCCGTAGGGCTTGCCCGTGGCCGGGTTGATGGAGCCGGGGCCGGTGGAGCCGTAACAGCCGCCCAGGTTGTTCACCCCGACGACGAAGAACTTGTCGGTATCCAGGGGCTTGCCCGGGCCCACCAGGTTGTCCCACCAGCCCACGTTCTTCGGGTTGTCGGCGTAGTGGCCGGCCACGTGGTGGCTGCCGGAGAGGGCGTGGCACACCAGCACGGCATTGGAACGGTCGGCGTTGAGGCGGCCGTAGGTCTCATAGACCAGGTCGTAGGCGGCCAGGGTGGCGCCGCTGGCCAGCTGGATGGGTTCGGCGAAATGGGCCCGCTGGGGACTCACCACACCGACGGAATGCTTGTCTGACATCGCAGGATTTCAATCACCAAAAAACAAGACGCCCAGTCGGAGAATCGAGATTGGCTCGGCTCGGACTGGGCATCGGTCCTCGCTTTAGCCGTATTTATTAAGCGCCCGCAAGCTGACGGATTTCAAATCGGCGCTGTGGAACATGATAACCAAGGGGGCGGAGGAGCGCAAACGCGGTCCGCCCCGGGCTCAGGCATTGAGCTTGTCGATCTGTTCGCGGATTTTCTCCGGCTCGCTGTAGCGCAGGATCTTGCGCACCTGGGGCGCGATCTCGGCCACTTCGCTCTTCAGCACGTGCTGCTTCACTTCCAGGATCTGGGAGGGATGCATGGAGAAGACACGCAGGCCCATGCCCAGCAACAGCCGGGTCATGGCCGGATCGCCGGCCAGCTCGCCGCAGACGGACACCGGCAGGCCGGCCTTCTCGCCGCTGTAGATGGTGTGGGCCACCAGCATCAGCACCGCCGGATGCAGGGGATCGTAGAGCTGGGAGACGGTTTCGTCGGAACGGTCGATGGCCAGGGCGTACTGGATCAGGTCGTTGGTGCCGATGGACAGGAAATCCAGGCGCCGCAGGAACATGCCGATGGCCAGGGCAGCGGCGGGAATCTCGATCATGCCGCCCACCTCGATGCCCTCGTCGAAGCCGATCTTCTGCTCCCGCAGGCTCTGCTTGGCCGCCTGCACCGCCGCCAGGGTGGCGTCGATCTCGTGGGCGTGGGCCAGCATGGGAATGAGGATCTTCACCTTGCCGTACTTGGAGGCCCGCAGGATGGCCCGCAGCTGGGTGCGGAACATCTTCGGCTCGGCCAGCTGCAGGCGGATGGCGCGCAGGCCCAGGGCCGGGTTGGTCTTGACCCGGTCCATGGCGTCCAGGGCCTTGTCGGCCCCCAGGTCGAAGGTGCGGATGGTCACCGGCTTGCCTTCCATGCCCTTGACCACCTTGCGGTAGGCCTCGAACTGCTCATCCTCGGTGGGCATGTCGCCCCGGTTGAGGAAGAGGAATTCGGTGCGGAACAGGCCGATGCCGTCGGCGCCGGCGGTGCGGGCCGCCTCCACGTCCTCCGGCAGTTCGATGTTGGCGTACATCAGCACATCCACCCCGTCCAGGGTGGTGGCCTTCATGGTCTTGAGGCGCTTTAGCTTGGAGCGTTCCAGCTCCAGTTCGCTCTTGCGCAGCCGGTACTCTTCCAGCACCCGCTCGTCCGGATTGACGATGACCACGCCCCGGGTGCCGTCGATGATCAGCAGTTCCCCGTCCCGGATCAGGTCCCGGGCCCGGTGCAGGCCGACGATGGAGGGGATAGCCATGGAGCGGGCCAGGATGGCGGTGTGGGAGGTGGCGCCGCCCACGTCGGTGATGAAGGAGGCGAAACGCTGCTCCTTGAAGCCGATGGTGTCGGCGGGGGAAAGGTCGTGGGCGACGATGATCTGGTCCGTCGTCTCCTTGCCGCCCTTGCGCGCCCGCAGGGCGGAGCGGCCGGGATGGCCCATCAGCACCTTGACCACCCGCTCCACCACCTGCACCACGTCGGCCTTGCGTTCCCGCAGGTAGGCGTCGTCGATGGCGTCGAACTGGGCTACCAGGCGCTCCATCTGCTGCACCACGGCCCACTCGGCGTTGCAGCGGCGTTCCCGGATGATCTGCTTGGGCACTTCCGACAGCTCCGGGTCGGCCAGGATCATGCCGTGCAGGTCCACGAAAGCCCGCAGCTCGGCCGGGGCGTTGCCCTTGCTGGCTTCCAGCTTGAGCTGTTCCAGTTCGGCCTGCACCGCCAGGATGGCGGCCTCGAAGCGCAGCACTTCCTTGTCGGCCATGCGCGGGCCGATGGTCAGGTGGGCCACCTCCAGGGTGGCGTGGGACATGAGCTGGGCCACCCCGATGGCAATGCCGCCGGAAACGCCAAGGCCGTGGATGGTGAAGCTCATGTCGGTCTCCCGAGGTGTTGTTCTGTTTATGCCGCCCGCGGGCGGACTGGCTTGGGGCCGCGACGCCGTGCCGGCGTCATGGCGGAAATCACTCCCCTTCGCCGAATTTGTCGGCAATCAGGGCCAGGAGTTCCTGCAGGGCCTGCTCCGCATCCGGACCGCTGGTCTCGACGCTGACCGTGGAACCCTTGCCGGCGGCCAGCATCATCACCCCCATGATGCTCTTGGCGTTGATGCGGCGGCCGTTGCGCTCCATCCACACCTCGCTCTTGAAGCGGCCGGCGAGCTGGGTCAGCTTGGCCGAGGCCCGGGCGTGCAGGCCCAGCTTGTTGGTGATTTCCGCATCGGCACGGCAGGTCTGGCTCATGCATTACTCCTTTCAGGGCTCACCCGGGCTCAGGGCAGGGGAGCGGAACATTCGGTGGCAGCGGTGAGGGCCTTGTCCCGCAGCGCCTCCAGGGGCAGCTGACGGTAATTGACGGCCCGCAGCAGCATGGGCAGGCTGACCCCGGCGGCGCCGGCGACCCGGCCCGGCTGCAGCAGCTCCCGGGACAGGTTGGCCGGGGTGGCGCCGAACAGGTCGGTCAGCAGCAGTACCCCGTCGCCGCTGTCGAGATCGGCCACCCGGGCCTGGGCCTGGGCCAGGAAATCCTCCCGCGCCTCATCATGGCCGGCGCGCAGGCTGGCCACCCGTTCCTCCGCCAGATTGCGGCCGAGGACATGGGAAGCGGCGCCAATGAGGGCGGGGCCGATGTCGCCGTGGGCGATGATCAAGATGCCAACTGTCATTCTAGCTTAAGGTCCTGCCTGGAAATCAAAGCCTGGCGCCGAAGACGGGCAGGCCAACAAGGAGAGGAAGAGCTGGCGCGGCAATGGCGGCATGCCCGGCTGGAACGATTATCCGGTGCGGTCCGGCGGCCGGCAACCGTTAACGGTCGGCTTTCCGCCCGGCGACCGCCGGGGCCGGAGCGGCCTCTCCCCTGCAAAACTAGGGAGATATTACCGTTGCCGGCTTCACTCCGTCTGCCCATTTCAGCCGCTCGGCCAGACCTTTGGTCACCTGGATGGCGCCGCTGCCGTCCACCCGCAGGGCCTGGCTGACGCCGGTGGCCAGGGCCAGGCGCTGCCAGTCGGCGGCGCCGGCGATGAAGAGGGGCTTGGACAGGGCGTCGGAAAGGGTGCCGGCCTGGGGCCCGGGAGGGATGAGCACGGTCACCGCCTGGGTGCCCTGGGCCGGCCAGCCCCGGCGCGGATCGATGAGGTGGCTGTAGCGCTGGCCGCCCACCTCGAAATAGCGCTGGTAGTCGCCGGAGGTGCCGACCGCCTCGCCGTCCTTCAGTTCCAGGCTGGCCATGGGGCCCGGCTGGCGCGGATGCTGGATGCCCACCCGCCAGGGATCGCCGTTCTTCTCGCCCAGGGCCAGCACGTTGCCGCCGATGTTGATGAGGGCGTTGTGGATGCCCCGGGCCTTGAGGATGGCGGCGGCCCGGTCCAGGGCCACGCCCTTGAGATAGCCGCCCAGGTCGATGGCCACCGAGGGATTGCTGCAGGCCACCCGCTCGCCCTTGAAGCTCAGGTCCCGCAGTGAAGGGCGGGCGGCGGCGAGGAAGGAGGCCCGGTTGGGATCAGGCAGGGCCGGCTTGAACTCGTCGGCGTGGAAGCCCCACAGCTCCACCAGGCGGCCGATGGCCGGGTCGAACAGCCACTGGCCCCGGGCGGCGATGGCCTGGGAATCCTGCAGCAGCTGGCGCAGTTCGGCCGAGACCTTGAGGCTCTTGCCGGCGGCGATGGCGTCGTTGAGGGCGGTCAGCTCGGACGGCTGCCAGGCGTGGTAGGCCCGGTGCAGGCGGTCGAATTCCTGCAGCACTTCACCCACCGCCGCCCGCGCCTGGGGCTCCGGGGTGCCGGCCACCAGCACCTCGACCCGGGTGCCGAAGACATAGGATTCCTGCTGGGTAAGGGGGGCCTTGCTGCAGGCGGAAAGAAGGGAAAGCAGGACGGCGACGAACAGGGGTGCTACGAACCGCATGCGTGCTCCAGGGCGGTGATGAAGGCGCCGGCCACATCGAAACCGGTCTGCTGTTGGATCTCCACCATGCAGGTGGGGCTGGTGACGTTGATTTCCGTGAGCCAGTCGCCGATCACGTCCAGGCCCACCAGGAACAGGCCCCGGGCCGCCAGGACGGGGCCCAGGGTCTCGGCGATCTGCCGGTCCCGGGGCGACAGTTCCTGGGCCACGCCGGTACCGCCCACGGCCAGGTTGCCGCGGGTCTCGCCGGCCTTGGGAATGCGGGCCAGGGCGTAGGGCACGGGCTTGCCGTTGATCAGCAGGATGCGCTTGTCGCCGTGGCTGATCTCGGGAATGAAGCGCTGGGCCATGACCGTGCGCTGACCCAGCTGGGTCAGCACCTCGATGATGACGTTGCGGTTGGGCTCGTTGCGATGGACGCGGAAGATGGAGCTGCCGCCCATGCCGTCCAGGGGCTTCATCACCACGTCCCGCTGGGTGTCGATGAAGGCCTGCAGGGCGTGACTGTCCCGGGTCACCAGGGCCGGCACGGTGAACTGGGGGAATTCGGCGGTGGCGAACTTCTCCGAATGGTCGCGCAGGGCCCGGGGCTTGTTGAAAATGCGCGCCCCTTCCGCCTCGGCCCGCTCCAACAGCCAGGTGGCGGTGACGTATTCGACATCGAAGGGCGGGTCCTTGCGCATCACCACCGCGTCGAAATCCTTCAGGGCCAGGCTCTCCCGGCCCGTCTCCCGGTACCAGTCGTGGTCGTCGGGCCGGGTATGCACGCGCAGGGCCTGGCCCCGCACGCCGCCCTCCTGGCTCCAGGCCAAGCTGTCCACCTGCAGGGCCCAGGCCTCGTGGCCGTGGCGCTCTGCGGCCCGCATCATGGCCACGGATGAGTCCTTGTAGGCCTTGAGCTGGTCCAGGGGATCGACGATGAAGGCAATGCGCATGGAAAGTCCTGAAAGAGGTGGGCGGCAGGAGCGAGCCCTGTCACAGAGGCGAAAACGCCGGGATGGTTCCCGGCATCGCTCGCCGGGCCGTCGCCCCGGACAAGGACATCAGGCCGCCGGCGCGGTGTTTTCCAGTTCCACGGACGCTGCCAGCAGGGCCAGGCGGGCCACCACGCCGTAGGCGTAGAAGCGGTTGGGTGGGGCGTCCGGGGCCAGGGCGTGCTCGGGCTGGTTACAACAGGTCTCGAAGGCCAGGGGCTCGAAGTGCATGCCCGGGGCGTTGAGGTTTTCGTCCTTGGCGCGGCCGCTGTGCACCCGGTAGAAGCCGCCGACCACGTAGCGGTCGATCATGTACACCACCGGCTCGGCGACGCCGTCGTTGATGCTCTCGAAGGTATGCACCCCTTCCTGGATGATCACCTCTGACACTTCCAGGCCTTCCTTGACCACGCTCATCTTGTTGCGCTGCTTGCGGTTGAGGCCGGTGACCTCGGAGGCGTCCTTCACCGTCATGACGCCCATGCCGTAGGTGCCGGCATCGGCCTTGACCACCACGTAGGGCGTCTCGGTGACGCCGTATTCCTTGTACTTCTCGCGGATGCGGGCCAGCAGCATGTCCACCTGGGCGGCCAGACAGTCCTCGCCCTGGCGCTCATGGAAGTTGATCTGGTTGCACACGGCGAAATAGGGATTGATGCGCCACGGATCCAGGCCCAAATGGGCGGCGAAGTCGGTGGCCACCTGGTCGTAGGCGGCGAAGTGGTGGGACTTGCGGCGCACCGCCCAGCCGGCGTGCAGGGGCGGCAGCAGGAACTGCTCGTTGAGGTTCTGCAGAATGGCCGGGGCGCCGGCGGAAAGGTCGTTGTTGAGCAGGATGGCGCAGGGGTCGAAGTCCTTCAGGCCGAGCCGGTACTGGGTCCGCACCAGGGGCTCCAGCACCAGGCTGTGGCCGTTGGGCAGTTCCAGGGTGGTGGGCTCGGTGATCTCCGGCAGCAGGGTGCCGATGCGCACGTTGAGGCCGGTCTGGCGCAGGATGGTGGCCAGCTGGGCCACGTTCATCAGGTAGAACTGGTTGCGCGTGTGGTTCTCGGGGATGAGCAGCAGGTTGCGGGCATCGGGACAGATTTTCTCGATGGCCGACATGGTGGCATGCACGCACAGGGGCAGGAAGGCCGGATTCAGGTTGTTGAAGCCGCCGGGGAAGAGATTGGTATCCACCGGGGCCAGCTTGAAGCCGTTGTTGCGCAGGTCCACCGAGCCGTAGAAGGGCGGCGTGTGCTCCTGCCACTGGCTGCGCAGCCATTGTTCGATGCGGGTACTGTCGTCGAGGAAGCGTTTTTCCAGGTCCAGCAGGGGGCCGGTAAGGGCGGTGGTGAGATGGGGAACCATGGGGAGCTGTCTCCGGGTCGGCGGAACGCCGTTGTGGTTGAGACGGCCTATGTTACCAAAACGGGGCGCCCCGCCGCCCCGACGGCTTTCCCTTAGTCCACCGGCCGCCTCACCGTCCCGGGAACGCCTGGTATTTCATGAGATAATGAAATGGTAATTTTCCGGCCCCGCCCATGTCCTCCGCCAGCGCCCATGCCAGCCTCTTGCCCCACCTCACCCGCCGCCGCCTGTTGCTGGCCGCCGGTGCGGCGCTGCTCGCCGGTTGCGGACGCCGGCAGCAGCTGGCGCCCCTGCGCCTGGGCAGCAACGAATGGCCCGGCTACGAGCCCCTGCACCTGGCCCGGGAACGGGGCTACTGGGGCGATGCACCGCTCCGCCTGTACGAACTGACCTCCTCCTCCGAAGTCCTGCGGGCCCTGCGCAACGGCGCCCTGGATGGCGCCGCCCTCACCGGCGACGAGGCCCTCAGCCTGCTGGCGGACAAGGTGGAGGTGCGCGTCGCCCTGGTGCTGGACATCTCCCACGGCGGCGACGCCCTGGTGGCCCGCCCCGACATCCGCCGCCTGGCGGACCTCAAGGGACGTCGCATCGGCGTGGAAAACCAGGCCCTGGGCGCCTACATGCTGACCCGGGCCCTGGCCCAGGGCGGCCTGGCCCCGGCCGACGTCTCGGTGGTGCCCCTGACGGTGGACACCCACATCAATGCCTACATCGCCGGCGCCGTGGATGCGGTGGTGACCTTCGAGCCGGTGCTCTCCCGCCTGCAGGCCATGGGAGCGCACCAGCTCTTCTCCAGCCGTCAGACCCCGGGCGAGATCTTCGACCTGCTGGTGGTGCGGGAGGAGGCCTACCGGCAGCACCGGGCGACCCTGAAGACCCTCAGCCAGGCCTGGTTCCGCGTCCTCGACGAGTTCAAGGCGGCGCCGGCCGAGGTCGCCGCCGCCCTGGGGCGCCGCACCCAGAGCAGCGGCCCCGAACTGCTCAAGGCCCTGGACGGCCTGGTCCTGCCCGACCGCCAGGAAAACCTCAATCTGCTCACCGGCGCCACCCCGGCCATCGCCGCCCCCCTGCAACGGCTGGCCACCCTGATGCAGGAACGCCAGCTGCTCAGCCACGGGGTCGCCCCCCTGCGCCTGCTGCCGGCGGATCTGGCGGAGGTGCTGGCGCCATGAAGTCCGTACCCCCCATCCACCAGCTGCCGGCCCCCTTCCGCCTCAAGCGGCTGCTGCCGGTGGTGCTGCTGCTGTCCGCCATCCTGGCCTCCCTCTACGTCGCCCAGCACTGGTACCAGCACGCCAGCCAGCGCATCGAGCAGGAAAGCCGGGAAACCGTGGGCGTCCTCATGCGCCAGCTGCAGGACATCCTCTCCGAGCGCCTGGTGCTGGACAACCTGTCCCAGGCCAAGGCCCGCCTCTCGGCCACCGCCCTGCACCCCCGCATCAACACCCTGATCCTGGCCGACGAGCAGCACCAGGTCATCTTCGCCAACCGCTACCTGTGGCAGGGCCAGGACGCGGCCCGGGTCAGCGGCTACCGGCCGCGGGAGGCGGACGAGGCCATGGGCCGGGACCAGCACCGCATCGAGCTGAACGAGGCGGGGACCGTGCTCAGCGGCTACTTTCCCCTGGTGCTCGACCTCACCCACGGCTCCCTGCGCGGCCTCAAGCGCGGCACCCTGTACGTCGAATTCGACATGACGGCGCCCCTGGCCGCCGCCCGCAGCGAAGCGGTGGAGGAGTCCCTGAAGACCGGCGCCCTGGCCGTGCTCGGCGCCCTGCTGCTGTCCCTGCTGCTGGACCTGTGGGTGACCCGCCGCCTGCAGCGCATCTCCGCCGCCGCCCGGCGCCTGGGCGAGGGCCATCTGAACGAACGCATCGGCATGGCCGGTGACGACGAAATCGCCACCCTGGCGCGCCAGTTCGACGAAACCGCCGCCAGCCTGGCGCGCAAGCAGGACGCCCTGCAACAGGCCGACGCCCAGCTGCAGGAACACGTGCAGTTCATGCACACCCTGATCGAGGCCATTCCCAGCCCCCTTTTCTACAAGGATGCCCAGGGCCGCTACGTGGGTTGCAACGAAGCCTTCCTCACCTACCTCGGCAAGGAACGCCACGAGCTGCTGGGCAAGAGCGTCTACGACCTGGCGCCGCAGGAGCTGGCCGACATCTACGCCGCCGCCGACCGCCAGCTGTTCGACAACCCGGGCAAGCAGGTCTACGAAAGCCAGGCCTGCTACGCCGACGGCAGCAAGCACGACGTGATCTACAACAAGGCCACCTTCATGGACGCCGAAGGGCGGGTTGCCGGCCTGGTGGGGGTGATGGTGGACATCACCGAGCGCAAGCGCCAGGAAGAGGAACTGCGCCTGGCGGCCAAGGTGTTCGACACCTCCAACGAAGCCTTCCTCGTCACCGACGCCGACAACAACATCCGCTCGGTGAACCGGGCCTTCTGCGAAACCACCGGCTACAGCGCCGAAGAGGTGCTGGGGCGCAATCCCCGCCTGCTCTCCTCGGGCCACCACGACAAGACCTTCTACCGCCAGATGTGGGAGGCCCTCAACAGCCAGGGCTACTGGCAGGGCGAAATCTACGACCGGCGCAAGAGCGGCGAGATCTACCCGAAGTGGACCCGCATCAACGTGGTCAAGGACGACCAGGGCCGGGTGGTAAACCACGTCGCCGTCTTCTCCGACATCTCGGACCGCAAGGCCCTGGAGGAACGCCTGCAGTTCCTCGCCCAGCACGACCACCTGACCGGCCTGCCCAACCGCAACCTGCTGCGCCTGCGCCTGGAACAGGCGGTGGAATCGGCCATGGAGCGGGGCGCCGGCGGCATCAACCCGGTGGCCCTGCTGCTGCTGGACCTGGACCACTTCAAGACCATCAACGATTCCCTCGGCCACCACGCCGGCGACCAGCTGCTGCGCACCGTGGTCAAGCGCCTGAAGAACATCCTGCGGGAAAGCAGCACCCTGTGCCGCCAGGGCGGTGACGAGTTCCTCATCGTTCTGCCCCAGGCCCAGGACCTGGCCCGGGTCTCCCGGGCCGCCGAGACGGTGCTGGCCGCCCTGGCCACCCCCTTCGAGGTGGACGGCCACCCCCTGAGCATCACCGGCAGCATCGGCATCAGCCTGGCCCCGGACGACGGCAGCGATTTCGACACCCTGCTGAAGAAGGCCGACACGGCCCTGGTGCATGCCAAGCAGAGCGGCCGCAACGCCTACCGCTTCTTCACCGAGGCCATGAACGTCAGCACCCTGGAACGCCTGACCCTGCAACAGCGCCTGCACCAGGCCCTGGAGCGGCAGGAACTGGTGCTCTACTACCAGCCCCAGCTGGACCTGGCCAGCGGCCGGGTGGTGGGGGTGGAGGCCCTGCTGCGCTGGCGCACGCCGGAAGGCCTGGTGCCCCCGGGCAAGTTCATCCCCCTGGCGGAAGAAACGGGCCTGATCGTGCCCATGGGCGCCTGGGTGATCCAGGAAGCCTGTCGCCAGGCCCGGACCTGGCTCGATGCCGGCCTGCCGCCCATGACCATGGCGGTGAACCTGTCGGCCCTGCAGTTCCACCGGGACAACCTGCTGATCACCGTCGGCGACGCCCTCAGCGCCGCCAGCCTGCCCGCCGCCAGCCTGGAGCTGGAGCTGACCGAATCCATCCTGATCCAGGATGCGGAAGCCACCCTGGCCACCCTCAAGGCCATGAACGCCATGGGCGTGCTGCTTTCCATCGACGATTTCGGCACCGGCTATTCCAGCCTGGCCTATCTGAAGCGCTTCACGGTGGACAAGCTGAAGATCGACCAGAGCTTCGTGCGCGACATCACCAGCGACGGCGACAGCGCCGCCATCGTCCGCGCCGTGGTGCAGATGGCCTCCAGCCTGAAGCTGAAGACCATCGCCGAAGGGGTCGAAACCGAATCCCAGGCCGCCGCCCTGCGCGCCACCGGCTGCGACGAAGTCCAGGGCTACCTCTACGCCCGCCCCATGCCGGCGGCGGAATGCGAGGCCTACCTGCGCGGCAAGGCCTGACGCCCGGGCCGCGGCCTAGCGGCTCAGGCGGAGTGGTAGGCCAGCCAGAAGGATTCCCGGCAGGCGTTCTCGAAGACCTGGCGGGCAGGATGGATGGGGTTACCAGGGGCGCAGGCCAGCACTTCGTAGGTAATCCAGCATTCGGCACAGGCCAAGGCGGCGGGGAAATCGTCTTCCTCCACCGTGCGGCGGATCACGGTGCCGTCAGAAAAGCGCGCGACAATCACAGTCCGACGCGTATGAACCCCTTGGTCTTCATCTTCAGATACGTAAACATCTTGACCTAGCATAAGAGGCAGGCAATTGGAGATACGCCCCAAAATTGCTGCCACATAACTGGCAAGAGAATATGCGGTTGATACCCGGGTTGCGCTCAACTTGGTCATTAGGCTGTCTGCCGTTGAATCTTTCTATTTTTGTTCTTCTGTTTTACAAGCAGACGATCACTTAGTTGAGCAAAGAAACCTGGTAGGGGTGAATTTTCCAAACTTCGTTGTGAAAATATGAACCGGCCATCACAAACAAATCCTATCTCTGACCAATTTACACTATTCAACAAATCACAAGCCAATGACATATCTAAATCTGGATTTCTAGGAAAAATAGCCAGTACGGAACCGTCATAGTACTTGCAGTCATTTTTAAAAAATGGATTCTCATTTCTAGTCTTAGAATTCACGTAAACCCTATCACTGTCTGAGTGATAACAATCACGCCCCCACATCCACCAATTATTTTCACTAAACTTCTTAACTCTTCTGTCCAACAACTCAGATTTAAATCTTTCCAGGTACTTATTTTTTTTGTTATAAATCATGCGGCGCAAAGCACCGGATCGAGCGGTTTCTGAACAAACGAAGTCTTGGTTTCCCAGCTTTTCATGCGCGAAAATGTAATCGCAACCACTTACAGCGCCAACTTTTACAAAAAAGAAATCTTTAAACCTAAATGGAAATGGGTCTTTAGTAAAATAAATATCCCCATCAACCTCTACAAAATTCCTGGACTCCCACGGAAGTGATTTCGAATTTAGAAACCTAATATCTTCTAATCTCGATGCATCGCAATATTTTGTTTTTCTAGAAAAATCACCCATCTCGAATCGCCATACAACACAATTTGGTGCAGCATCTGCAAAAATCTTCCTGTCACCTAATTCAACGAAATGGGTAATAGTCCCTTTATCAAATAAAAGTTTATTCAGCTTTACGCTAGAGGTTGCTCTTAAAAATTCACGCGGAGTAATAAATATTAGCTCTCCACCCGGAGTAAGGTGGCTCAATGATTTGCCGATAAAATGCAAATATAAGTTCGCACGGTTATTTAAAAAACCAGAATCCCCGAGCAATTCACGGGTATCGGGAAGAATATCCTGTGCCTTTACATATGGCGGGTTTCCAATAATTGTGTCAAATTTGTGAAAATCTGGGAACGCAAAAAAATCTAGTTTAATTGCATACGTCGGCGCAACAGTTTCATCCAGTTCGACCGCAAACAATTCAACATCAAGATGCTTAGATATATATTCAGAAAATGCACCATCACCACAGGATGGCTCAAGCGTACGCCCACGTTTTTTCATTAATCCAACCATAAATTTTACGATTGAATCCGGGGAAAAATACTGGCCCAATAACTCTTTCATCAACCAACCCACCGCTTGTATGCTTCACTCATTTCAGCTCTCTGAATAGCTGTCAGCTCAAGTTTTTTTAAAATATAAGACTGAGCATCCAATCCGCTTCTATTAACTGGCTCTCTATTTTTCGACCAAGAACATTGGAAAGGCGGATTATTTCCACTCTCCATAATTTCCGGCAGTTGCTTTAATCCGATATAAAAAACATCAGATGGGTTATTTCTATTTATAACTAAAAAATAAAAATCCTTCGCCGTACCAGGATCTAAATTCTCCCCCAGAAGTTTAAAAAAATCCGCCCATGAAATTTCATCATTAAAAACCGGCCACTTACCAGTCAAGGCATAATAAATACCTAACTTGCAACTTAAATTATCAGCCCCCTTAAATCGGCTGATTTTAATCTTTACAGGAATGCGATCAAAACCGTCTCGTATGGCAAAATTATACCACCGATGGTCTGAGTCAGTAATTATATCCGAACCAAATTTACCCACTAGCTTTTTAACTACTGCCGTTTGGGACTTAGCTGCATCGATCCGAGCATTTTCGTGACCAAGAGCAAGCTCAATCTTATTTGAGCGCAGGTATTTAACTATCTTGGACAATTTTTCCGACACAAACACCTCCCCCAAACAGTAATTAATTGCCGCAAAAAATACGATTAACTATTTAATCAGCCAATCTCTTGGAATGTGATCGCTAACATAACACCCATTGGCACCAATCTCTTTACTTCCGATTATTCTTATATTTCGATTCCTAAAGTTTTGATTCATCACACCTACGTGCGCAACCGCTTTTTCCTTAGCCTCCAAAATAGAATCTGCGGCAACGATTGTCACAGTTGCTCCTCGATCATTTCCCTCAATATCCATACAAATCATAAATAGTCTAGACATGCCAACGTCCTTTCCACCATAAATAAATTAGCTAAACCAACCGTGGTCATACCAACCGGGCCACCAAACAATGACGTATGTATATTACAGGGGCGTACCGTTTGCAATGATCAGGACCAACATCTTTCCCCTTCTCACGGAATCGTCTTATAATTCAAAACCTTTTTGGGACCCCGCGCGCGCCAGACATCATGATGATGAAGGTTCGCGCCACGCTTTGTAACCATTTGAGTCAAGCCTGCTTGACCGGAGAAAACCATGGCCGCTACCGCCAACCGTACCCGCCGTTCCACCCTGGAACGCCGCTGCCTGTCCAAGGCCGCCAAGCGCCTGTTCCGCAACAGCCCCAAGGCTGTGCGCAAGGCCGTCTACGCCGCCGAAGGCCACGCCCGTAACAAGCCGATCCTCGGCGCCAAGTAAGTCCCCGCGACTTACCTGACGAGGGCGGCGACAAGCCGCCCTCTGTCTTTCCGTCGTCCGCTTTCGTCGCGCTTTACGCCGCTATCGCCGTTCCCGCTTTTCGTCGCAGTTCGTTTTTCCAGGATCGTCCATGCTCGTCGCCGCCAATATCACCATGCAGTTCGGGGCCAAACCCCTGTTCGAGAACGTCAACGTCAAGTTCGGCGAAGGCTTCCGCTACGGCCTCATCGGCGCCAACGGGGCGGGCAAGTCCACCTTCATGAAGATCCTCTGCGGCGCCCTGGAAGCTTCCGGCGGCAATGTCTCCAAGGACAAGCATGAGCGCATGGCCTACCTGAAGCAGGACCAGTTCGCCTACGAGGACATGCGGGTGCTGGACGTGGTGCTGATGGGCCACGAGGAAATGTGGGCCTGCATGAGCGAGAAGGACGCCATCTACGCCAATCCGGAAGCGACGGAAGAGGACTACATGAAGGCGGCCGAGCTGGAAGGCAAGTTCGCCGAGTACGACGGCTACACCGCCGAATCCCGGGCCGGCGAACTGCTCTTGGGCGTCGGCATCCCGGTGGACAAGCACAACGGCCCCATGCGCGAAGTCGCTCCGGGCTGGAAGCTGCGGGTGCTGCTGGCCCAGGCCCTGTTCGCCAACCCGGACATCCTGCTGCTGGACGAGCCCACCAACAACCTGGACATCAACACCATCCGCTGGCTGGAAGACGTGCTCAACGAGCGCAACTCCACCATGGTGATCATCTCCCACGACCGCCACTTCCTGAACCAGGTGTGCACCCACATGGCGGATCTGGACTACGGCAAGATCACCATCTACCCGGGCAACTACGACGACTTCATGGAGGCCTCCAGCCAGGCCCGCGAGCGCCAACAGAACGCCAACGCCAAGGCCAAGGAACGGGTGGCCGAGCTGCAGGAATTCGTGCGCCGCTTCTCCGCCAACAAGTCCAAGGCCAAGCAGGCCACCTCCCGCCTGAAGCTGATCGACAAGATCAAGCCGGAAGACGTGAAGCCCTCTTCCCGCCAGTACCCGTGGATCCGCTTCGACTTCGACGAGAAGGACAAGCTGCACCGTCTGGCGGTGGAGATCGAGAACCTCAACTTCGGCTACGACCCGGCCAAGCTCCTGTTCAAGAACTTCACCTGCAACATCGAAGCCGGCGACAAGATCGCCGTCATCGGCGAAAACGGCGTCGGCAAGACCACCTTCTTGAAGCTGCTGATGGGCCAGCTGCAGCCCTCCTACGGCACCATCAAGTGGGCCGAGAAGGCCAAGCCCGGCTACTACGCCCAGGACCACGCCAGCGACTTCGCCGAGGACAAGAGCCTGACCGACTGGATCACCGAGTTCGTGCGCCAGGGCGGCTACGAGGGCGGCGACGTGGAAACCCTGATCCGCGGCACCCTGGGCCGACTGCTGTTCTCCGGCGACGAAGTGAAGAAGTCGGTGAAGGTGATTTCCGGCGGCGAACAGGGCCGCATGCTGTTCGGCAAGCTGATGCTGCTACACTCCAACGTGCTGCTGCTGGACGAGCCCACCAACCACCTGGACATGGAATCCATCGAATCCCTCAACACCGCCCTGGACCTCTTCAAGGGCACCCTGGTGTTCGTCTCCCACGACCGGGAATTCGTCTCCTCCCTGGCCACCCGCATCATCGAAATCAAGGCGGACGGCATCGTGGACTACAAGGGCACCTACGAGGAATACCTCTCCAGCCAGGGCATCGAGTAAGCGGCAGCCCAGGCGCCCACGACAGCAGCCCCAAACCCAAGAAGGGACGGGCATCCCCGGCATGGCGTGCCGGAGATGCCCGTCCCTTCTGCTTTCCAGAGCACCCGTCTTCCGCCTCCGGCACCGCCGACGACAAACCGGAGGCGACAAAAAAGGCGCGGTCCCGGCCGCGCCTTTTCGCTGGGTAAGCGGCCGCGGCGGCGGCCCAACCCCTACTTGCCCTGCAACTGCTTCTGCCGGGCCTCCCAGGCGGCGCGCTCGGCGGCCCGCTGCTTTTCCTTGGCTTCCCGCTCCGCCTTCTTCTCCGCCACCCGCTTGTCCCGCTCGGCGACGCGCTGGGCCACTTCCTCTTCCGGGGTCGCCGTGCTGCGGGGGGAACGGTCCTGCTGCTTGGCGTTGAGGCGCTCGGCCCGGGCCTTGGCCTCGGCGGCGGTCTGGGCGCGGCCGGCGGCCTCTTCCTGGACCTTGGCCTGCTGCCGCTTCTGCCGGTCGGCGGCGGCCTTGGCCTGCTCGGCCCGGTAGCGCTCGGCCTCGGCCTGCTGCTCCGCCGCCCGGGTCGGAGCTTCGGCGGCGCGACGGGCTTCCCGGGTGGCCAGCACCCGGTTGTTCACCTCGCGCTGCAGGGTGTTGGCCTGGACTTCGATGGCGCGGGCCTTCTGGATCACCGTCACCCGGCGGGCCTTGGCCTCGTCGATGCAGGCGGTGACCAGCACCTTCTGCCAGCACACCTTCTCGTCGGCGATGAACTGCTGCTCGGCCCCGGCCCGAATGTCCTCGGCCTCGGCCTTCATGGTCTTGACCTGGGCTTCCAGGCGGGTCTTTTCGGCATCGTCGATGGGCGCCAGGGTCTGGGCCCAGAGGGGGGCGGCAACGGCGGCGGCGAGGAGGAAAAAGGCGGAACGGCGCATGGCGAAGGCTGGGGAAACGCGGGGGAGGGCAGTATAACCGGCTTCAGGCCGGCATCCAGGTACGCATGTCGATGCCCCACTGCTCCGGGTTTTCGTGGCCGAGGATGCGGTCCTGGCTGAGGCTCAGGTCCACCTCCTCGGGCGGCAGGTAGTAGCGCTTCTCGGCATGGTAGAAAACCTTGACCCGGGGCAGCAGCAGCTTTTCCGCGTTCTGCTCCAGCACCACCCCCAGGCGGCCGCTCTCCAGGCGCACCAGGGAACCGGTGGGGTAGATGCCGATGCTGCGGATGAAGGCCTGCACCAGTTCCGGGTTGAAGTGGAACTGGCTCCACTCCAGCAGGCGGCGCAGGGCCTCGGTGGCGGGCATGCCCTTGTGGTACACCCGGTTGGAGGTGATGGCATCGTACACGTCCACCACCGCCCCCATCTGGCCGTAGAGGCTGATCTGGTCGCCCTTGTACTTGTTCGGGTAGCCGGTGCCGTCGAAGCGCTCGTGGTGTTCGGCGGCCACGTCCAGGGCGATCTGGCTGATGCCCGGGGTGTGCAGCAGGATGATCTTGCTCTGCACCACGTGGTTCTTCATCTTGTCGAACTCGGCGTCGGTCAGCTTGGCCGGCTTGTTGAGGATGGACTCGGGCACCTGGGCCTTGCCCACGTCGTGCAGCAGGCCGCCGATGGCGATTTCCTTGATGGTGTCCCTGGGCAGGTTGAGGGTGCGGGCGAAGGCCACCAGCAGGGTGCATACCGACACCGAATGGAGGAAGGTGTAGTCGTCGTGGGTCTTCAGGCGGGAAAGGGGAATCAGGGCGTCCTGGTGGCGGAAGATGGAATCCACCATGTTCTCCACCATGGGCTCCACCTTTTCCATCTCGATCTGCTTGCCCAGGCGGATGTCGCCCATCATGTCGCGGACGATGCGGTGGGCCTCGTTGTGCAGCTTGCGGGCCCGGTGCATCTCCTCGGCCAGGGCCACGCTGCGCAGCGGCGCCGGCTCCTCCTCGGCGATGGCCTCCAGGCGCTGGTGCAGTTCCCGGGTGGTTTCCTCGCTGGTGGGGGCATGGGCCACGTCCAGGCCCTTGGCGGTGTCGATATAGACCTCGTGCACCCCGGTCTCCCGCACCTTGCGCAGGTCGGCCTCGTCGTGCACGGCAAAACTGTTGCGCAGGAAGTTGTGGTCCAGCCAGCCCATGTTGAGGTCGTGGATGAACATGCCTGGCTTCAGTTCGGCGATGGCGATTTTCTTGATCATCGAGGCAGGTCGGGCAGGGATTGATCGGACACCACAGGCCAATTATGCCTTCAAGCGGCAACGGCGGGCAGCGTACAATGCGGCCTTTCCTCCGTCCTGGGGCAATCCCTGCTGCCAGGCCGCTTTCACGCCAGTTTGCCCCATGATCAGTCTCCGCAATCTCACCTTCGCCCGCGCCGGCCAGCCCCTGGTCAGCGACGCCAGCCTGCAGCTCCATCCCGGATACAAGGTGGGCCTCACCGGCGGCAACGGCTGCGGCAAGTCCTCCTTCTTCGCCCTTTTCAGCGGCGCCCTGCACGCCGAGAGCGGCGACCTGGAGCTGCCGGCCAGCTGGGTGGTGGCCCATGTGGCCCAGGAGACCCCCTCCCTGCCGGACCCGGCCCTGGAATTCACCCTGGACGGGGACCGGGAGCTGCGCCAGGTGGAAGCCGACCTCAAGGCGGCGGAAGCGGCCCACGACGGCGAGCGCATCGCCGCCCTGCACGCCCGCTACGGCGAGATCGGCGGCTACGGCGCCAAGGCCCGGGCCGCCGAACTGCTGCACGGCCTGGGCTTCACCGATGCCGACTTCACCCGGCCGGTGAAGGAGTTTTCCGGCGGCTGGCGCGTGCGCCTCAACCTGGCCCGCGCCCTGATGTGCCGCTCCGACCTGCTGCTGCTGGACGAACCCACCAACCACCTGGACCTGGATGCGGTGCTGTGGCTGGAAGGCTGGCTGAAGAGCTACCGCGGCACCCTGCTGATGATTTCCCACGACCGGGACTTCCTCGACGCCGTGGTCAGCCACATCCTGCACATCGAGCAGGGCCGGATGAAACTCTACAGCGGCCACTACTCGGCCTTCGAGCGCCAGCGGGCCGAGCAGCTGGCCCTGCAGCAGGGCATGTTCGAGAAACAGCAACGGGAGCGGGCCCATCTGCAGCGCTTCATCGAGCGCTTCAAGGCCAAGGCCACCAAGGCCAAGCAGGCCCAGAGCCGGGTCAAGGCCCTGGCCCGCATGGAGGAGGTGGCGGCGGCCCACGTCGATACGCCCTTCACCTTCCGCTTCCGCGACCCCGTGGCCAGCCCCGATCCCCTGCTGACCCTGACCCACGCCCGGGCCGGTTACGGCGACAAGGTCATCCTCGACCAGGTGGAACTGACCCTGCGCCCCGGCGAGCGCATCGCCCTGCTGGGCCGCAACGGCGCCGGCAAGTCCACCCTGGTCAAGCTGCTGGCCGGCCGCCTGGCGCCCCTGGCCGGCGAGTACAAGGAAGGCAAGGGCCTGGCCATCGGCTACTTCGCCCAGCACCAGGTGGACGAACTGCGCCCCGAGGAATCGCCCCTGCAGCACATGGTGCGCCTGGCCCCCACCACCCGGGAGCAGGAGCTGCGCGACTACCTGGGCGGCTTCGACTTCCGCGGCGACATGGCCACCCGGCCCTGCGGCCCCTTCTCCGGCGGCGAAAAATCCCGCCTGGCCCTGGCCCTGCTGATCTGGCACCGGCCCAACCTGCTGCTGCTGGACGAGCCCACCAACCACCTGGACCTGGAGATGCGCGAGGCCCTCACCCTGGCCCTGCAGGAATACGAGGGCGGGGTGGTGCTGGTCTCCCACGACCGCCACCTGCTGCGCACCACCGCCGACAGCCTGTGGCTGGTGGCCGACGGCAAGGCCGCCCCCTTCGACGGCGACCTGGACGAGTACGCCGCCTGGCTGGCCCAGCAGCAGAAGGAAGAGAAGGCGGACACGGTCAAGGAGGCCAGCAAGGAGGAACGGCGCCAGCAGCGGGAGGACGACAAGGCCGCCCGCCAGGCCCTGCTGGCCAGGCGCCGGCCCCTGGTGAAGGAAATCGACACCCTGGAAAAACGCCTGGCCGCCTGGCAGGGGGAACTGAAGCTGCTGGAGCAGCGCCTCTCCGACCCCGGCCTCTACGCCAACCCGGACCCGGCCCTGCTGGAACCCCTGGTCAAGCGCCAGGCAGAGCTGACCCGGGACATCGGCGCCGCCGAGGAGCGCTGGCTGGAAGCCCAGGACGAGCTGGAACAATTGCCCGTTCCCGAGTGATGCCCTAACATCGGCCGTGGGCGCCGCCCGGGACATAACAACCGATCAAGGGGAAGGAGGGGCATGGGACATCTGCTGCGACGCTGGTCGCTACTCCTGCTGCTCCTGCCCGCCACCCTGCTGCAGGCCCAGGAAGCCCGCCCCCTGCTGTTCGGGGTCCTGCCCTATCTCAGCACCCGCATCCTCATCACCACCTATTCGCCCCTCGCCGCCTACCTGGAGCAACGCCTGGGGCGGCCGGTGAGCCTGCAGACCGCCCCCGATTTCGACACCTTCACCAGCCGCGCCTTCGCCGGCGAGTACGACCTGCTGCTGATCGCCCCCCACTACGCCCGGCTGGCGGAAGTGGATTACGGCTACATTCCCCTGCTGCGCCACCGCAACGACATCCGCTGCTACCTGATGGTGCCCCGGGAGCAGCCCCTGGCCTCCCTGGAGCAGCTGCGGGGCCAGACCGTGGCCATCCACGAGCGCAGCGCCATGGTGCCCATGCTCGGCCTCAACTGGCTGGCGGAAAAGGGCCTGCTGGCGGAACGGGATTTCCGCGTGGTGGAAAACGTCACCCAGAGCAGCGCCCTGCAAAGCGTGGTCAGCGGCAAGGCCCGGGCCGCCATCGTCTCCCACTCCACCGTGGCCCAGGCCCCGGCCGACCTGCGGGAAGCCACCCGCATCGCCGGCGAATGCCCGTCCGCCCCGGGCCTGGCCCTGATGGCCCACAACCGGCTGCCGCCGGCCGAGCGCCAGCGCATCAAGGAAGTCCTCAACGCCTTCGAGCAGACGCCGGAGGGCAAGGTCTTTTTCGACATCAGCACCCACGGCGGCTACCGGGAGCCGACCCCGGCCGATGCCCGGCTGATGGACAAGGTGCTGCCGGAAACCCGCCGGCTGCTGAAGAAATAGGATGGGCATGGGCTGGCTGCATACGCTGCGGGGCAAGCTGATCGTGTCCACCATCCTGGTGGAGGCGGTCATCATCGGCGCCGTGCTGTGGAACGGCCTGCGCCTGACCGAGGCCCACCTGCTGGAGCAGTTCGACCTGCGGCGCAAGGAAACCACCCTGCTGCTCGACGCCGCCCTGGCACCGGCCATGGCCCAGCGGGACTACGCCGCCGTCAGCGACATCCTGCAGGCGACCCAGGCCATCAACAGCATCGACTACCTGGTCATGTTCGACAACGACGGCCAGATCATCGCCACCGCCAACTGGGACCGCCGCCGGCCCCTGCCGGCCACCGACAATCCGGCCCGCCTGCTGGACGGGAACGGGCTGCAGAATTTCGACCTGCGCATTCCCATGAGCATCGGCGGCCGCCAGTTCGGCGAGCTGCAATACGGCCTCGACCTCGGCTTCCTGCGCCAGGCCCGGGACGAACTGCAGCGCCAGACCATGCTCATCGCCATCAGCGGGCTCCTGCTCTCGGCCCTGGTGCTGGCCTCCATCGGTCTCTGGCTGACCCGCCACCTGAACCGCCTGACCCAGGCCAGCCGCCGCCTGGCCCGGGGCGCCACCTTCCAGACCCTGCCCGACAGTGCCGACGACGACGTCGGCGCCCTGACCCGGGCCTTCAACCAGATGGGCGGCGCCCTGGCCGCCCGGGTGGGGGAGCTGCTGGCCTCGGAACGGGAACAGCGCCAGCTGGCCGCCACCCTTTCCGCCGAACAGGCCCGCCTGCACGCCCTGCTGTCCTCCATGCGCCTGGGCCTGCTGTTCGTCTCCCCCGAGGGGCGGGTGGTCTATGCCAATCCGGCCTTCCGCCAGCTGTGGCGCCTGGAGGAGGACGACACCCCGGCGGGCATGACCCTGGGCGACCTGGTGCAGCGCATCGCCAGCGACCCTCAGCGCCTGCCGGACCCCTACCAGCGGGAACACCTGTTCCTCGACGACGGCCTGCAATGGGAGCTGCGCCAGTCCGACGAACGCCTGCTGACCCAGACCAGCGTGGCGGTGCCGGCCGCCTCCGGGCAGACCGAGGAAGGGGAGAGCCGGCTGTGGATTTTCGAGGACATCACCCATGAGCGGCAGACCGCCGACCGGCTGCTGTTCATGGCCGAGCGGGACCCCCTCACCGGCCTCTACAACCGCAGCCGCTTCGAGGGCGAGCTGCAGCGGCTGGCGGTACAGCTCGAGCGGGACGCCTCGGTGCGGGCGGCCCTGCTGTATTTCGACCTGGACGAATTCAAGACGGTGAACGACAGCTTCGGCCACCGGGCCGGGGATGCGGTGCTGCTGCGCATCGCCGGCGAGGTGGGGCAGCTGCTGCGGGGCAACGAGATGTTCGCCCGCCTCGGCGGCGACGAATTCGCCGTGGTGGCCCCGGGTGCCGACCTGGCGGCGGCCCAGACCCTGGCCCAGCGCATCATCAGCGCCGTCGCCGCTCTGGGCTTCGAGTTCGAAGGCACCAAGGTGCGCCTCACCTCCAGCCTGGGCATCGCCCTGCTGCCGGAGCACGCCCGGCGGCCCGAGGAGTGGGTGGCCCGGGCCGACATCGCCATGTACGCCGCCAAGCACGCCGGCAAGAACGGCTGGCGCGTCTTCCGCGAGGAACTGGGCCAGTCCGCCTACATGCTGGCCCAGCTGTCCTGGGCCGAGCGCATCCAGGCGGCCCTGGAGCAGGACCTGTTCGAGCTGCACTTCCAGGGCATCTACACCACCGGCACCCCGGTGCTCTCCCACCTGGAAGTGCTGCTGCGCATGAAGGACCCGGAACACCCGGGCCAGTACCTGATGCCGGGCGAATTCATCCCGGCGGCGGAACGCAACGGCCGCATCCTGGACATCGACCGCTGGGTGCTGGCCGCCGGCATCCGCACCCTGGCCCGGCGCACCGACCTGCCGGGCCTGGCCATCAACATCTCGGGCCGCTCCTTCGACGACCCGGGTCTGCCCGACTACATCACCGGCCTGCTGGAAACCCACCGGGTGGCGCCCCAGCGCCTGCTGGTGGAGCTGACGGAAACCGCCGCCCTCTCCAACATGGCCGACACCCAGCGCTTCATCAGCCACATCCGCAGCATGGGCGGCTCGGTCTGCCTGGACGATTTCGGCGTCGGCTTTTCCTCCTTCGCCTACCTCAAGCACCTGGACGCCGACGTCATCAAGATCGACGGCATGTTCATCCGCAACCTGGTGCAAAGCCGGGAGGACCAGGTGTTCGTGCGGGCCATCATCGAAGTGGCCCGGGGCCTGGGCAAGAAGACGGTGGCCGAGTTCGTCGAGGACCGGGCCACCTACCTGCTGCTGGGCGAACTGGGGGTGGACCTGGCCCAGGGCTACCACCTCTCCCGGCCCCGCCCCGAACTGCCGGACCCGGCGGCCCCGCCGGCCGCCGCCTGAGCGCTCCGTCCCGCCATCCACGGCCGGTCGGCGGGACGTCGGAACGGTGCCCCTTCTGCTAAAATCCTGGCTTTTGCGTCCTCAGCCAAGGAGTTTTCCGTGCAGATCGTTTGTCTTGACCTCGAAGGTGTGCTCGTTCCCGAAATCTGGATCGAATTCGCCGAACGCACGGGTATCCCCGAGTTGCGCCGCACCACCCGGGAAGAGCCGAACTACGACGTGCTGATGCAGTACCGCCTGGGCATCCTCAAGCAGCACGGCCTGGGCCTGCCGGACATCCAGAAGGTCATCGCCGAAATGGGCCCCCTGCCCGGCGCCAAGGAATTCGTCGAGTGGCTGCGCCCCCGCTTCCAGGTGGTGATCCTCTCCGACACCTTCTACGAATTCGCCATGCCCCTGATGCAGCAGCTGGGCTTCCCCACCCTGTTCTGCCACAAGCTGGAAGCGGACGCCCAGGGCTTCCTGGTGAACTACCACCTGCGCATGCCCAACCAGAAGCAGGAAGCGGTGAAGCGCTTCAAGGAACTGAACTTCAAGGTGATCGCCTCCGGCGACTCCTACAACGACACCACCATGCTCGGCGAAGCCCATGCCGGCATCCTCTTCTGCCCGCCGGAAAACGTCATCCGCGAGTTCCCCCAGTTCCCGGTGGTGAAGGATTACGAAGCCCTCAAGGGCGAGATCCTCAAGGCCAGCGAACGCATCTAAGGCCATCATGCATCGCCAGCGCTACTACACCCTGACCGCCTCCTGCCCCGACCGGGTGGGCATCGTCGCCAAGGTTTCCGGTTTCTTTGCCGCCCACCAGGGCTGGATTCTCGAAACCGCCCTCCACGCCGACGACACGGCGGGCCGCTACTTCATGCGCATCGAGGTGCGGGCCGACTCCCTGCCCTTCCACCTAGCCGAGCTGCGGGAGCGCTTCCGCCCCGTCGCCGAGGAACTGGGGATGGAGTGGAAGATCAGCGACAGCGCCGTGAAGAAGCGCGTGGTGGTGCTGGTTTCCAAGCAGGAGCACTGCCTCTACGACCTGCTCTCCCGCTGGCAGTCCAAGGAACTGGACATCGAGATTCCCTGCATCATCTCCAACCACGACACCTTCCGCGGTTTCGTCGAGTGGCACGGCATCCCCTTCCACCACATCCCGGTGACGGCGGACAACAAGGCTGCCGCCTACGCCGAAATCCAGCGCCTGTACGAGGAAGTGAAGGGCGACACCATGGTGCTGGCCCGCTACATGCAGATTCTCTCGCCCGAGCTGTGCGCCGCCTATCCGGGGCAGATCCTCAACATCCACCACAGCTTCCTGCCCAGCTTCGTCGGCGCCAAGCCCTACCACCAGGCCTATGAACGGGGCGTCAAGCTGATCGGCGCCACCTGCCACTACGTCACCGCCGACCTGGACCAGGGCCCCATCATCGACCAGGACGTGATCCGCATCGATCACTCCGACTCGGTGGAGGACATGGTGCGCTACGGCAAGGACATCGAAAAAACCGTGCTGGCCCGGGGCCTGCGCTACCACCTGGAAGACCGGGTGCTGGTGCACGGCAACAAGACGGTGGTGTTCCGCTGAACCGGGGCACTTCCCGGACATGAAAAGGGCGCCGCGGCGCCCTTTTTCTTTGCCGCCGGGGCCGCTGCAGGCAGATGGCCGGAAAGGCGCATGCTTCTTGGACGACAGCCGTGGCATGACGCAAACACTGCATCCATGCGCTTTTCCAGGCATGCTTGAAAACATCCCGGCACCAAAAAAACAACGGGCACCCGCAGGTGCCCGTTGCATGGAGGCGGAAGATTCCGCGTCTTACAGGTGGTAGGCGCTTTCGCCGTGGGAGGTGACGTCCAGACCTTCGCGCTCTTCCTCTTCGGGGACACGCAGGCCGATGAACATGTCCACCAGCTTGTAGGCCACCAGGGAGACCACGGCGGACCAGATGATGGTGGTACCCACGCCGGTCAGCTGGATGATGACCTGGTCACCGATGGAGTACTCGGGGGCAACGGCGTTGGTGACGTAGTCCCAGATGCCGGTGCCGCCCAGGGAGGGAGCAGCAAAGACACCTGTCAGGACCGCACCCAGGATGCCGCCGACGCCATGGACACCGAACACGTCCAGGGAGTCATCGGCGCCCAGCAGGCGCTTCAGGCCATTGACGCCCCACAGGCAGACCACACCGGCCAGCAGGCCCAGCACCAGGGCACCGACCACGCCGACGAAGCCGGCGGCGGGAGTGATGGCCACCAGGCCGGCGACGGCACCGGAGGCAGCGCCCAGCATGGAGGGCTTGCCCTTGATCAGCCATTCGGCGAAGACCCAGGAAACGGTGGCGGCAGCGGTGGCGAGCCAGGTGTTGATGAAGGCCAGGGCGGAGGTGCCGTTGGCTTCCAGGGCGGAGCCGGCGTTGAAGCCGAACCAGCCGAACCACAGCAGGGAGGCGCCGATCATGGTCATGGTCAGGCTGTGGGGGGCCATGGATTCACGACCGTAGCCGATACGCTTGCCGATCAGGAAGGCACCCACCAGGCCGGCAACGGCGGCGTTGATGTGCACCACGGTACCGCCGGCGAAGTCCAGCGCACCCTTCTGGAAGAGGAAGCCGGCAGTGGCGCCCAGCTTCTCGGCGGCAGCGGCATCGACGTAACCGTCGGGACCGGCCCAGTACCAGACCATGTGAGCCATGGGCAGGTAGGAGAAGGAGAACCACAGGACCACGAACACCAGCAGGGCGGAGAACTTGATACGCTCGGCGAAGGCACCGATGATCAGGCCGCAGGTGATGGCGGCGAAGGCGCCCTGGAAGACGATGTAGGCGAATTCGGGAACAGCCACGCCCTTGGAGAAGGTGGCAGCCAGGGACTCCGGCGTCACGCCCGACAGGAACAGCTTGTCCAGGCTACCGAAGAAGGCGCTGCCTTCGGTGAAGGCCACGCTGTAGCCGTAGATGCACCACAGCACGGTGATCAGGGAGAACACCATGAACACCTGCATGAGCACGGAGAGCATGTTCTTTGAGCGGACCAGACCGCCGTAGAACAGGGCCAGGCCGGGGATGCTCATGAGGATCACCAGGGCGGCGCAGACCATCAGCCAGGTGGTGTCACCCTTGTCCACCTTGGGGGCGGGGATTTCGGCAGCAGCAGCTTCAGCGGCCGGAGCGGGTGCTGCGACCGGAGCAGCAGCGGGAGCCGGAGCGGCTTCGGCAGCGGCAGCCACGGGGGCAGCGGGCTTGTCATCGGCAAAGGCCGGCGCGGCGGACAGGCCGACTACGCCGAACAGGGCCAGAACAGCAAGAAAGCGTTTCATTGTGTTCTCCCTCTTACAGAGCATCTTCACCGGTCTCACCGGTGCGGATGCGGATGACTTGTTCGACGTCGAAGACGAAGATCTTGCCGTCACCGATCTTGCCGGTGCTGGCAGACTTCTCGATAGCTTCGATGACCTGATCGAGCAGCTCGTTCTTCACGGCAGCCTCGATCTTCACCTTGGGCAGGAAATCCACAACGTACTCGGCACCGCGATACAGCTCGGTGTGCCCCTTTTGCCGACCGAACCCCTTGACCTCGGTGACGGTGATGCCCTGCACGCCGATGGCGGAAAGGGCTTCACGCACTTCGTCAAGCTTGAACGGCTTGATGATGGCGGTTACCAGTTTCATAGCTTTCTCCTGAAATGGCCCCGGGGATCGGGTCCCCGGGATGCCTAGGGAAGATGGAAGTTAGAAAGTCTTGTTAAAGGTCACGACCACCTGGCCGTCGCTGACATTGCGGAAGTTATTGGAAGTGTTGCTGCCAGAGGAGTAAACACCCCAGCAGTAAGCGTTGGTACCACCATTGCCGCCATCGCAAGTTCCCTTGGAATTGGTATCGGTATAGGCAATGCCAAATACGCCATAACCCACATCCTTGGTCACACCGATTTTGTAGTCGGTGTAGGAAGCATCGTTGTCACCAACCTTCACGTAGTTCTTGACCTTCTGGTGGCCAACGTGGCCCAGAACAGCCCAGCCATCACCCAGATCGTAATTTGCATTCAGTTCCAGGTAGCCACTGCCTCGGGTATTCTTGAATTCATTGGCCGCTGCATCACCGCCATACCAAGCCACAAAGTGCTTGGAAACGGTGTGGGAATACTTCAGGGTCAGCCACTTCCAGCCCAGAGCGCCGTAGACTTCTGCGGTATCGGCTTTGGCAGAACGGTTCGGTTGGACGTCCTTCGTTCCAGGATAGTTATAGGAAATAAAGCCAACGTCGTAGTTCCAGTCGCCACCCGCGAAGGAATTTTTGAAACCAGCGTACAAATCGATTTCAACGGGGACACTGGTGTTTTGAGCATCGCTCACCCAGGAAATGGAAGAGCCCCACAGGCCAGCATAAAGGCCACTAGAGTGGGCATAGTCGAAGCCGCCCTGGATGGCAGGCTTGCCGTGGGTCTGGCTGATACCGCGGAAAATGTAGTCGCTGACCACACCCACATTGGCGGTAAAGGTGTGCTCAGCAGGAGCAGCGGCTTCTTCGGCCATGACGGTGGAAGAGGCGGCCAGGGCAGCCAGAACGGCGGTGGCGATGAGCGTCTTGCGCATAATTTGGACTCCTGTTTCGTTCGATGAAAATAAAAGCTTGCACAGACCGTTAGCACATGCCGTGCCAACTTTATTTTTAAGATAAATCAACAAAATAGGGAGCACCCCTAGCCCTCTTCCGCAGGAGGCGCACCGGGCTGGCGCACCATGACGGGGAGTTGCACCAAAGCAGTGCCACCCCATGGGAAAGCCGCCGCACGCCATCAAATGGCGCTATCGGCCCATGCTAAACTCGCCCCCGCAAGCGGATCGGAACATCCGCGCCCCCTTTGCCGCCGCCGTGCCGGCCCGACTGAACCTGTTGCGGAGTGCTCGCCATGCTCGACCCCAAAGTGTTTGAAGAATTTTCCGGCCGCCTGGCCAGCCTCCTGGCCGCCTCCCCGGCCGCCGACATCGAAAAGAACGTGAAGGCCATGCTCGGCGCCTTCTTCAGCAAACTGGACCTGGTCACCCGGGAAGAGTTCGACGTCCAGGCCCAGGTCCTGGCCCGCACCCGGGACAAGCTGAAGGACCTGGAAGCCCGCATCGCCGCCCTGGAACAACAGGGCCGCTGAGCGCCGCCGCCTCTAGTCAAACGTCATCATCCCACCTACACTGCCCGGACACCACCCACCCCGCTCCTGACTCCGGCC
>NZ_JBXAST010000029.1:0-42203 GCF_058809645.1 Azospira sp. MPR-E4
CCCGTACCGGAAATGCCCGCCCCCCTTACCCGGGAGCGTCCCGTGCCCCAGGAACGCCAGCCGGCGCTGCCGCCGGAGGAGCCCAGCCCCATCCGCCTCAGCCGCGGCAAGCCGGCCACCAACCCGCTGCTGGAACGGGCCTACGGCGCCCTGCAGCGGGAGGATTTCGCCGCCGCGGTGCAGGACTACGACAAGGTGCTGCAGGCCGACCCGCGCAACACCGACGCCCTGCTCGGCATGGCCAGCATTGCCGGCCGCGAGGGCCAGACTGCCAAGGCCGAAGCCCTCTACCTGAAGGCCCTGGAGGCGGACCCGAAAAACCCGGTGGCCCTGGCCGGCCTGGTATCCCTCCTCGGCAACGGTGATCCGGCGGCGGCGGAAAGCCGCCTGAAGAATCTGCTGGCGACCCAGCCCGAAGCCGGCCACGCCCACTTCGCCCTGGGCAATGTGTACGCCCGCCAGGGCCGCTGGAGCGAAGCCCAGCAGGCCTATTTCAAGTCCCTGGCCAGCGACGGCGACAACCCGGACTATCTCTTCAATCTGGCGGTGAGCCTGGACCACCTGCGCCAGGTCAAGCCGGCCCAGCAGTACTACCAGGCGGCCCTCGGCGCCGCCGCCGGCCGCTCAGCCATGTTCGACAAGGAAGGCGCCCGGCGCCGGCTGCAGGAGTTGGCCGCGCCATGAACGCCCCCAGCCCCCAGCGCCGCCCCCTGGGCCAGATTCTCATCGCCCAGGGGATCATCTCCGAAGACCAGCTGCGCATCGCCCTGCTGGAGCAGATGAAGTCCAACCAGCCGGTGGGCAAGCTGCTGGTGTCCCTCGGCTTCGTCTCGGAAACGACCCTGCGGGAAGCCCTTTCGGAAAGCCTGGGCAAGCGCTCCATCGACCTCTCCCGGGCCGTCATCGACCCCTCCGCCCTGAAGCTGGTGCCGCGGGAGCTGGCCAAGCGCCACCACATCCTGCCCCTGGACTTCGATGCGGAAAGCCACCGCCTGACCCTGGCCCTGGCGGACATCAACGACATCGTCGCCCTGGACAAGGTGCGCAGCCAGCTCAACGCCGAGCTGGAGATCGAGACCCTGCTGGCCGGCGAGTCGGAAATCGACCGGGCCATCGACCAGTACTACGGCTACGAACTGTCCATCGACGGCATCCTGCACGAGATCGAAACCGGCGAGATCGACTGGAAGAGCCTGCAGTCCTCCTCCGACGAATACAGCCAGCCGGTGGTGCGCCTGATCGACGCCATCCTGGCCGACGCGGTGAAGCGGGACGCCTCCGACGTGCACTTCGAGCCGGAGGCCAACTTCCTGCGCATCCGCTACCGCATCGACGGCATGCTGCGCCAGATCCGGGCCCTGCATAAGTCCTACTGGCCGGCCATGGCGGTGCGCATCAAGGTCATGAGCGGCATGAACATCGCCGAGACCCGGGCGCCCCAGGACGGCCGCATCAACCTGGTGCTGAGCGGCCGCCAGGTGGACTTCCGGGTCGCGGCCCAGCCCACCATTCACGGCGAAAACGTGGTGCTGCGCATCCTGGACCGGCAGAAGGGCATCGTGCCCCTGGAGGGTCTGGGCCTGGCGGAGGACCATCTGGACCTGCTCAAGCTGATGATCGCCCGGCCCGAGGGCATCATCCTGGTCACCGGCCCCACCGGCAGCGGCAAGACCACCACCCTCTATTCGGTGCTCAACCACATCAATTCCGAGGGCGTGAACATCATGACCCTGGAAGACCCGGTGGAATACCCCATGGCCCTGGTGCGCCAGACCTCGGTGGCGGAATCGGCCAAGCTGGACTTCGCCAACGGCATCCGCTCCATGATGCGCCAGGACCCGGACGTGATCCTGGTGGGCGAAATCCGCGACACGGACACTGCCGAGATGGCCTTTCGCGCCGCCATGACCGGCCACCAGGTGTATTCCACCCTGCACACCAACTCGGCCATCGGCGCCATTCCCCGCCTGCTGGACATCGGCATCCTGCCGGACCTGATGGCCGGCAACATCATCGGCATCGTCGCCCAGCGCCTGGTGCGCCGTCTCTGCCCCGGCTGCAAGACGCCCTACCAGGCCGAGGCCCACGAATCCCGCCTGCTCGGCATCCCGGCGGAAGGGCCGCGGCCGGTGATCTACCACCCCTGCGGCTGCGAGCGCTGCGACTTCCAGGGCTACCGGGGCCGCATCGCCATCATGGAACTGCTGCGCATGACGCCGGCCATGGACGAGCTGGTGGCGCGCCGCGCCACGGCCCGGGACATCCGCAACGAGGCCACCCGCCAGGGCTTCCGCCCCCTGGCCGACGACGGCCTGCGCCGCGTGCTGGACGGTTCCACCTCCCTGGAGGAGCTATCCCGGGTGGTGGACCTCACCGACCGGATGTAGGGTCCGGCCATGGGACTCTTCAACTACAAGGCCGTCGATGCGGATGGCCGCATGGTCCAGGGGCGCCTCGACGCCATCAATCTGGTGGACCTGGAGATGCGCCTCAAGCGCATGGAAATGGACCTGGTGAACGGCACCCCGGTCAGCAGCTGGGACATGTTCGGCGGCTCGGTGCCGCGCCGGGAGCTGATCAACTTCTGCTTCCACCTGGAACAGCTGAACCGGGCCGGCGTGCCCATCCTCGAAGGCCTCTCCGACCTGCGGGACTCCCTGGAACATCCGCGCTTCCGCGAAGTCATTGCCAGCCTGGTGGAATCCATCGAGGGCGGCCAGACCCTGTCCCAGGCCATGGCCCTGCATCCCCGGGTGTTCACCAAGGTCTTCGTCAGCCTGGTGCGGGCCGGGGAACTGACCGGCCAGCTCTCCGAAGTGCTGCAGAACCTCACCGAATCCCTCAAGTGGGAGGACGAGATCGCCTCCCAGACCAAGAAGCTGCTGATGTACCCGGCCTTCGTCGGCACCATCGTCCTGGGCGCCACCTTCTTCCTCATGGTGTACATGGTGCCCCAGCTGAAGCAGTTCGTGCGCAACATGGGCCAGGAACTGCCGGCCCAGACCCGGGCCCTCTTCTTTGTCTCCGACCTGCTGGTCAATTACTGGTACCTGGTCCTGCTCCTGCCCATCCTCGGCATCGCCCTGCTCAGCTACCTGTTGCACACCAATCCGGCGGTGCGGCACGGCTTCGACGCCTTCAAGCTGAAGCTGCCGGTGTTCGGGCCGATCCTGAAGAAGATCGTGCTCTCCCGCTTCGCCAACACCTTCGCCCTGCTCTGTTCCTCGGGCATTCCCATCCTGGAGTCGATCCGCACCACGGAAGAGGTGGTGGGCAACCGGGTCATCCGCCAGGGCCTGGAAAAGGTGGAACAGCTGATCGGCGAAGGCCAGAACGTCACCACCGCCTTTCACACCATCGGCCTCTTTCCGCCCCTGGTGATCCGCATGCTGCGGGTGGGGGAAAGCACCGGCTCCCTCGACACCGCCCTGCGCAATGTCAGCTACTTCTTCAACCGGGACGTGAAGGAGTCGGTGGAAAAGATCCAGTCCCTGATCGAGCCGGCCCTGACCCTGATCCTCGGCTCGGTCCTGGGCTGGATCATGCTGGCCGTCCTGGGGCCGGTGTACGACGTCATCAGCAAGATCAAGACCTGAGCCATGCCCCAGCGCCATCTCCTCTACCTCTCCGCCCACCAGCTCTCGGCCCATGCCTGGAAGGGTGGCCGCCTGGACGCCCAGGCCAGCTTCCCCCATTCGGAGGAGGGCCTGGTGGCCTTCCGCCAGTACCTGGAAAAGCGTCGCCACGACCTTTTCTACCTCCTCATCAACGTGGCCGACGAAGGCTTCCAGCTGGACACCATCCCCTTCCTCCAGGGCAAGGACCGGGAAGCCGTGATCCAGCGCAAGCTGGGCCAGTATTTCTACAGCACCAACCTGAACATGGCCCAGCGCCTGGGCTTCGAGAAAAACCGGCGCAAGGACGAACGCCTGCTGCTGGCCGGCTTCACCAACCCGGCCCAGATCATGCCGTGGACGGCCCTGATCCAGTCCCTGGGCGTGCCCCTGGTGGGCATCTACTCCCTGCCCCTGCTCGGCCCCCAACTGCTGAAAAAGCTGCAGCCCGGCCCGGCCCCCTGCCTGATGCTGACGGTGCAGGATCACAGCCTGCGCCAGAGCTTCTTCGACAAGGGCGAACTGCACTTCTCGCGCCTGGTGCCCCTGCACGATTCCAGCATCCACGGCATCGGCCACGCCATGGCGGCAGAGGCGGCCAAGATGCACCAGTACCTGACCAGCCAGCGCCTGCTGGCCCGGGGCCAGTCCCTGCAGGCCCTGGCCCTGGTCCATCCCCAAGCGGTGCGGGCGGTGCAGGAAGCCTGCAGCGACAGCCCGGCCGTCACCTTCCGCATCGTCGGCAACGACGAGGCCGCCCGCCTCATCGGCCTGGCCGATGCCCCGGAGGACAGCCGCAGCGAAGCCCTGTTCCTGCACCTGCTGGCCGTCCAGACGCCGGCCCAGCAGTTCGCGCCGCCGCCCCTGCGCCACGACTACCGGGTGTGGCAGCTCAAGGCCCTGCTCTCTTCCGGCGGGCTGCTGGTCTTCCTCGCCTGCCTGCTTTTCGCCGGCAAGCAGCTGTACGACGCCAGCCGCCTCGGCAGCGAACGGGCCGCCATCCAGGCCCAGGCCGACAGCGCGGCCCAGCGCTATGCGGAACTGGCCCGGACCTTCCCGCCCATGCCGGTGGACAACGACACCCTGCGCCAGGTCATCAACCGCTACCAGGCCATGGAACGGCAGCCCACCACCCCGCGAGACTTTTACCTGCTGCTCAGCCGGGCCCTGGAAGCAACGCCCCAGGTGGAGCTGGACACCATCGCCTGGCAGCGGGGCGGCACCAGCGCCGGAGGCAATGGCAACGCCACTGCCGCGGCGGCAGCGCCGGGCGAGGGGGACGAGAGCGCCCTGGTGCGGGGCAGCATTCCCACCGGCCCCCAGGCCAATCCGCGCCAGGTGCTGGCCATTTTCGAGCGTTTCCTGGCGGCCCTGCGGCAGCAGCCCGGCCTGCAGGTGAATGTGCAGCAGCAACCGTTCGACGTGGAATCGGGCAAGTCCCTCAAGGGCGGCAGCAGCAGCGACGATGCCCCGGCCAGCGCCGAGCCCCGTCATTTCGTCGTGCAGATCGTGCATCGGGTGACGCCATGAAACTGACCGCAGCCGACTGGCGCAAGCTGCGCCTCAGCCTGGTGATCTTCGTCCTCTTCTGCCTCGGCGGCGCCGTCCTGGTGCTCTTTTCCCTGGAGCAGCAGCAACAGGCCCGCCGCCTGCTGGCAACGGCCCAGGCCCACAACGCCCAGGCCCAGGCCAAGCTGAAGCAGGTACGGGAAGAGGAAAGCGAGATCAAGCTCAAGGCCGCCCTCTTCAGCAACCTGGCCGCCCGCGGCGTCATCGGCGAGGAACAGCGCCTGGACTGGGTCGAGCTGCTGCGGGACATCCGCAACAACCGGCGCCTGCTGGACATCCAGTACGAGTTCTCGCCCCAGCAGCCCCTGGGCAACGGCCAGGGGCCGTGGAGCTTCCAGGTCAGTTCCATGCGCCTGCAACTGCAGCTGCTGCATGAGGAGGATCTGCTCAACGTCCTCGCCGACCTGCGCAACACGGCCAAGGCCCAGGTCCTGGTGCGCAGCTGCGAAGTCAGCCGCCAGCCCCGCCCCCCGGGCGACAGCCCCGGCCTGCACGCCAACCTCAAGGCCCAGTGCCTGCTGGACTGGATCACCCTGCGAGGCCCCCAAACCCGCTGAGACGGGGAGGAACCTGCCATGAACGCCCATTCCCTGCGCCCTCCCCAAGCTGCCCGCCCCGGCGCCCGCCTAGCCAGGCTCGCCGGCCTGCTCCTGGCCCTGGGCACGGCCGCCTCACCGCTCCTGGCCGATGAAGCCCTGGGCCGCCTCTTCTTCACGCCGGAACGGCGCCAGGCCCTGGAGCGCCAGCGGCTGTACAACATCCAGGACACCAGCCATGCCACGGAAGAACCGGTGGTGACCCTCAACGGCATCGTGCGCCGCTCCAGCGGCAAGGGCTCGGCCTGGATCAACGGCATGGTCCAGCACGACCGGGAGGACATCAGCGGCCTGCAGGTCCGGCCCGATGGCCGCCACCCGGGCCGCGCCACCCTGAAGGACCTGGGCAACGACAGCAGCACCAGCCTCGGCGTCGGCGACTCCCATCGCCGCGGCAGCAACGAATCCGCCGGCCTGCTGCCCGATGGCAGCGTGCTGCGGGTCCATCCCGCCCCCGCCGGCAGGCGCCCTGCGGCGCCCTGAGCCGTGGCCCGCCACCCCGCTCCCGCCTGCCGTCAGCGCGGCGCCGCCCTGCTGGCTTTCTTCCTCATCGTCTTCGTGCTCGGGGCCTACGGCCTTTACCGGCACCTGACCGCCGTCTCCAGTAATCCCCAGGTCCGGGCGGAAGCCTCCATGGCGGCCCTGGCCCAGGCCCGGGAGGCCCTGCTCGGCTTCGCCGCCACCTACGACCAGCGCAACAGCGGCCAGGTCTTCGGCCAGCTGCCGTGCCCCGACACCAACAACGACGGCGAGGCCGAAGCCAGTTGCGGCACCGCCGGCACCACCGTGGTCGGCCTCCTGCCGTGGAAGACCCTGGGCCTGCCGATGCTTCAGGATGAAGGCGGGGAATGCCTGTGGTACGCCGTCGGCCGCTTCAAGAACAGCCCCAAGAGCACGCCCCTCAACTGGGACAGCCAGGGCCAGTTCGCCGTGCGCAGCAGCGACGGCAGCCAGATCCTGACCGAGCCGGAGAACGCCGAGGGCGGCGCCGTCGCCGTTCTCTTCGCCCCCGGCATCGCCCTGGGCGGCCAGCACCGCAGCGGCGGCAGCGGCGCCTGCCCCGGCGGCGACAGCCCCAATGCGGCCAACTATCTGGACGGCAACTACAGTTTCGGCGGCGGCGCCAGTCTCAGCCTGACCCAGGGCACCCCGGGCAGCACCTCCAACAATGACCTGCTGCTGTGGCTCAGTCCCCGGGACATTTTCCAGCGCATCAAGCAGCGCAGCGATTTCCCGAGCCGCATCGACACCCTGATGGCAGGCCTGAAGTCCGCGCTGGATGCGGCTCCCAGCCTGCCGACCGGGGACGCCTCGAGCGACGGACTGCAGCGCCTGCCGGCCGCCTTCGATTTCAGCGCCAGCCTCGGCAGTGGCGACGAGGAGTTCCGCCGCCACTGGGACAACCAGCTGCGCTACCTCAACTGCGGCAGCGACGGCTGCCTCACGGTGCGGGGCAAGCCCTGCCGGGGCGCCCTCATTTTCACCGGGGAACGGGCCGCCACAGGCCCCCGCACCGCTGCGGAAAGCACTTCTGCCGCCAGCTTCCTGGCCGCCGCCAACATCGCCGCCGCCACGGCCACCGACGCGGCCGCCCGCCAGTTCCCCCTGCCCCAGGCCCTGGCCGCCTACGACAAGAGCCAGGCGGCCGGCGACGTGGTGCTGTGCCTGAAGGAAAGCGTCACCCTCAATTTCAGCAACGACCTGGGCGCCGCCACCGCCATCCGCAACGAGCTTGCCAGCGGCAACCCCACCCTTGCCGTGGACAGCGGCGCCGGCACCGCCACCCTGGGCACCAGCGACGTGCCTATCGGCAGCCCGCCCAACCTGCGTTACGGCTGTCTCTGGTTCAACCAGGTGGTGCGCTTCGGCAGCGGCCTGCGGGCCTTTTTCGAATACCGGGTGCAGGACCGGGGCGACGGTTTCACCTTCACCATCGCCGATGCCGAGCGCAACCCGGACGCCTCCATGTGCGGCGCACCGGACCAGCACCTGGGCTACTCCGGCGAGCCGACGCCGCCCGCCGGCGTCACCCTGCGCCCCATCGCCCCGCCCAAGCTTGGCCTGGAGTTCGATTTCGTGCAGAACCTGGGATACAACGAGAGCAACAGCAACCACGCCTATGGCCGCCAGGACCCCCTGACCATCCGGCACCTGGCCTTCACCTACTGGGGCTACCGGGAGAACAACTGGTGGGCCGGCGTCGCCGACCCCCTGTGGGACGACAACGTGCACGGTTTCGGCAGCGGCAGCGGCGATTCCCCCCGCAACCCGGCCGCCCTCACCAGCGGCCTGGCCACGCCCGGCGGCCTGGCCACCCTCGGGCAACTGGTGCGCATCCGCCTGGAAATCAGCCGCAACTACGACAGCGGCGCCGGAGCCGGCACCTACGACCTGAAGGCCTGGGCCTTCCCCGCCAGCAATTCCCTCTGTTTCGTCGAGGACGTGGCCATGGCGGATCTCAGCACCACCTTCGCTCCCAATACCGCCGCCTGTTCGCCGCCCACCATCAGGGATACCATATCCATCAGCGATTTTTCGGGCAGCGAGTCCCTGCGCAACGTCCGGCTGGGTTTCACCACCGGCTTCGGCAGCGGCGGCCAGCTGATCCTGCTGCAAAACTTCAAGGCCCAGTTCATCCCATGAACCCCCACCTGCGCCGCCCCCACGGCTTCACCCTGGTTGAACTGGCCATCGTCCTGGTCATCGTGGCCCTGCTCACCGGGGGCATGCTCTTTTCCCTGTCGGCCCAGACCGAAGTGCGGGACAACGGCGACACCAGGAAGCAGTTGCAGGACATCGGCGACGCCCTCATCGGCTATGCGGCCAGCCACTATTCGAGCAGCGGCCAGCACCCCTTCCTGCCCTGCCCGGACACGGATTACGACGGGGTGGAAGAGGCCCGCGACGGCAGCGGCAACTGCCCCAGCGCCGAGGGCGTGCTGCCGTGGACCAGTCTGGGCCTGGGCCAGTACGACAGCTGGCGCAATCACTACCGCTACCGGGTGCACACCCGTTTCAGCAACAACAAGGACGGCTTCGGGCTTGCCACCAGCGCCGGCGACATCACGATCTGCAGCGTCGCCTCGGCCAGCAGCGGCTGCTCCGTGGCCAATTCCACCCTGGCCTCCGGCCTGCCGGCCCTGGTGCTCTCCCACGGCAAGAACGGCCTGGGCGCCATCAACGCCCAGGGCGCCGCCAACGGCGCCAGCAGCGATGCCGACGAGGTGGAAAATCACGATGGCGACAACGTCTTCGTCAGCCGGGCCGTCACCCAGCAGGGCTTCGATGACCAGGTGCTGTGGCTGTCGCCCAATCTCCTGTTCAACCGCCTGATCGCCGCCGGCCGTTCCCTGTGAGGAAATGACAGCTTCAAGCATTGACCGGCCCCGGCCCCAACTGCCACACTCAGACCATCCGCCCACGCCTTCGCATCGACCCCGGCCCATGTCCTCCGACTCCTTCTTCCATTCCTTCCGCGACGTCGGCCTCTCGGCCAACGACAGCGAGGAGATGCGCCTCAACAAGTCCCTGCTGATTTTCGCCACGGGCCTCATCAGCGCCGCCTCCATGCTCTGGCTGCTGCTCTACTGGCAGCTGGGGCCGCGCTTCTCCTCCACCATTCCCTTCATCTTCCAGCTGCTGCTCACCGGCAACCTGTTGCTCTACTTCAAGACCCGCAATTTCACCCTGTTCCGCACCACCCAGCTGGGGCTGTTCCTGTTCATGCCCTTCGTTGCCCAGTGGAGCATGGGCAACTTCATCACCGCCTCGGGCATCAGCCTGTGGGGCCTGCTGGCGCCCATCGGCGCCATCCTGTTTTTCGGCGTGCGGGAATCCCTGGCCTGGTTCATCGCCTACCTGTTCCTCACCGCCCTCTCCGGCTTCTTCGATTTCTACCTGGCCGACATGGCGGCCATGGAAGCCAGCCACGTACCCCTGCGCACCAGCATCTTCTTCTTCGCCCTCAACTTTGCCGCCGTCTCCAGCATCGTCTATCTGCTGCTGCGTTTTGCCACCCTGGAGAAGCAGAAGCTGCAGGAACGCATGGTGGAGGCCCACGCCCTGCTCCAGGCGGAACAGGAGCGCTCGGAACGGCTGCTGCTGAACATCCTGCCGGGGGCCGTGGCGGAACGGCTGAAACACAGCAACCAGACCATCGCCGACGGCTTTGCCGATGTCACGGTGATGTTCGCCGACATCGTCAATTTCACCAAGGTGGCGGAGGGCCTGTCGCCCCAGCAGGTCTTCTCCATGCTCAACCGCATCTTCTCCTCCTTCGACGAACTGGCCGAAGCCTACGGCCTGGAGAAGATCAAGACCATCGGCGACGCCTACATGGTGGCCGGCGGCCTCAGTCAGGAGCGGGAGGAGTATTCCGACGCCATCGCCGACCTGGCCCTGGCCGTGCGCGATCTGCTGCACCGGGATTTCGAGGTGAACCGCATGCACCTGGAAGTGCGCATCGGCATCGGCACCGGGCCGGTGGTGGCCGGCGTGGTGGGCAAGAAAAAGTTCATCTACGATCTGTGGGGCGACACGGTCAATATCGCCAGCCGCATCACCACGGAAGGCGTGCCCGGCATGATCCAGGTGGATGAAACCACCTACCGTCGCCTGCGGGACCGCTACGATTTCTACGAGCCCCAGACCCTCTATCTCAAGGGCAAGGGCAACATGACGGTGTACCGGCTGGCCGGCAAGCGCAGCGACGGCGGCACCGGCAGCAGCCTCGGCGCCGTGCCGACCGAGGTCACCGGCTGAGGGGACGCAGGCTGAAGCACACCCGGCCCGGCTCGTTGGCGGCCAGGCTCAGTTCGTAACCGCTCTCGGTCGCCAGGCGCCCGGCCTGGTAGAGGCCGATGCCCAGCCCGTGGGCCGAGCTCACCGGCGCCCGCCCCAGTTCCGCCGCCAGCTCCGGCGGCACCGGACTGCCCGAATCCTCCACCTGCAGCTCCAGCCCCGCCCCGTCCGCCCCGGGCAACAGGCGTACCTCGATGCGCAGGTCCATTTCCCTGGCGGCCTTGCTCAGGGCGTTCTGCAGCAGGTTCTCCGCCACCATGTCGAACAGCCCGGCAGGCAGGGGCTGCTCGCCCCCATGCCATGCGGCGAAGGTCACCGCCTCGCCGCTGTAGCGCTGGCCCAGGGCCGTCCACCAGCTGCCGGCAGCAGGCTCCTCGCCGTCGGCGGCGGGCCGCTGCTCCAGCTTGTCCAGGGCCTGGCGCAGGCGCTGGGTGATCAGGGGCAGCTGGCGCTGCATCAGGGCCTGGAAAGGCTCGGCATCGTCCGCTTCCGCCTGTTCGGCCGCATGGCAGAGATTGGTCAGGGACTGCAGCAGGTTTTTCACGTCGTGGGTGAGACGGGCGCCCGTCTCGTGCACGGCCTGGATGTAGCTCATCTGCTGCAGGGCCCGGCCCCGCAGCTTGGCCAGGTAGAACTCGGCCAGCAGCCGCAGCAGCAGATGGAAATGCAGCATCAGGGCCGGCGACAGCTTGTGCCGGGTGAACAGGGTCACGTTCAGGGGCGGGCACTCGAAGCGCTGGGAGAAGGCGCCGTCGGCCAGCCCGAAGGCGCCGTGCCGGTGTTCCGCCGCCCAGGTGCCGCCCAGTACCCAGGGCAGGGCCAGCATCTCCTCCAGGGTCTGGCCGAGGAAACGTTCCGGATCGACCTCGAACTCGGCATGGTAGGTGAGGCGCCGCATCCACTGCTCGAAGGGCAGGGCCACGCTCAGGACGTAACGGGAAAAAAGCACGCCGAAGCCGGAAAAGCCGCCCCGGGGGTCCCAGGCCCAGGCCAGCAGGAACAGCAGGCCGGCCATGATGAACACGGTGGAGGCCACTGCCACGCCGTAGCCGCTGCGGTCGAGCAGCATGAAGGCCAGGGTGCCCAGCACCAGCACGGCCAGCAGGAGAAAGACGAACAGGCTGTAGACGAAGTCCACCATCTCGGCCCGGCGCGGGGGCGCTTCCTCCCGGGAGCGGGGCCACACCAGCATGGACAGCAGCAGCAGAGGCAGGGCGTAGATGAACACGGGGCTGAGGGCCGGATCCACGGCCATTTCCCGGGGCACCACCTGGGGCACCTGCCAGGCCAGCAGGGCGCCCAGCAGATAGCCGAAGGCCAGGAGCAGGAAGATGCGCTGGCGCCGGCGGCGGACAAAGAGGACCCGGCCGCCCACCAGGGCCGAGAGGATGGCGGTCCAGAAGATCAGCAGCCAGTCGTTGAGGCCCAGGGTCAGCAGCAGGATGCCGGCTCCCATCAGGGCCAGTTCGGCCACACTGAGTCGACGGCCGGTTTCGACGAAAGGCTGCCAGAGGATCAGCAGGCCGATGTGGGCCAGCCACAGGCCCCGCCCCCAGGGCTGCTCCGGTCCCACCGCGAGGGCCACATGGTAGAGGCCGAGGAGCGCCACCAGCAGGCTCTCGGGGCCCAGGGCAAGACGGGTTCTGGCTAGCACGGACACTCCCGCGACAGGAACGGGTGACGAATCTCCGACGGGAGCGTCAAGAATTTGACACTTTTCGGCGCTTTCCCGTCAGAATTGCACCCATAATGCCTTCCAGGCCCATGGCATATGATGTGCTTGGAAAAAGCAGACACATTTTCAAATTGGAAGGAGACCGCCATGTCCGCACGCCAAAAAGGCTTCACCCTGGTTGAGATTGCCATTGTACTCGTCATCATCGGCCTGCTTCTGGGCGGGGTGCTGAAGGGTCAGGAACTGATCAACAGCGCCAAGGTGAAAAATTTCATCAACGACTTCAAGACCGTCCCCCTCTTCATCTACGGCTACCAGGACAAGTACCGGGCGCTGCCGGGCGACGACCGGGACGTGGCCACCCACCTGGGTTCCGCCGCCACCAACGCCAGCGTCACCCTGCTCACCGTCACCTCCACCACCCAGGGTAACGGCCGCATCGAAGGCAACTACAACTCCACCACGGCCACCGACGAGAGCGTCGCCTTCTGGCAACAGGTGCGCCTGGCCAACCTGGCGGCCGGCAATGCCAACTTCACCGATCCGGCTGCCGCCATGCCCACCAACGCCGACGGCGGCCGCCTGGGCATCCAGAGCACCAGCCCCATCACCGGCATGACCGGCTCCTACTTTGTCTGTTCCGAAGGCATCCAGGGCAAGTTCGCCAAGCAGATCGACATCACCCTGGACGACGGCAACACCGCCACCGGTTCCGTGCGCGTGGCTTCCGGCACCTATGCCGGCACCGCCCTGACCGCCGTGCCCACCACCGGCACCGGCGGCATCGAGGACAACAACACCTACATCGTCTGCACCGCTTTCTAAGGCAGCTTCACCAAGAAAAAGGCGCCTGCGGGCGCCTTTTTTTGTCAGCCCTTGAGCAGGCGCAGTTCCGCCGCTTCCAGGCTGGCGACCGAGCCCAGCAGCACCACCACGTCCCCTTCCCGGAAACGGGTTTCCGGCAGGGGTTCCAGGGCCCGGATGTCGCGCCGGCGCACGGCGCTGATCTCGACGCCGAAATAGGCCAGGTTCAGTTCCTCCAGGCTGCGCCCCACGGCGTAGGCGCCGGCCCCCAGGGCCACTGAATGCAGGCGGAACTGCTGGGTTTCGCTGAGGTCGCTGTCCCGGTCGGAAAGACCGTGAAAGAAGCCCCGCAGCAGGCGATAACGCTGGCCCCGGATGTCCCGGATCATCTTCAGCACCCGGTTCATCGGCACCCCGAGCAGCACCAGGGCATGGGAAGCCAGCATGATGCTGGCCTCCAGGGATTCGGGCACAACTTCCGCCGCCCCCGCCCGGCTCAGGGTGTCCATGTCGGACTCGTCGATGGTCCGCACCACCACCGGCAGGTCCGGCTTCAGCTCCTGCACATGGTGCAGCACTTTTTCTGCAGCGATGGTGTTGGCGAAGCTGACGATGACCACGCTGGCCCGGGAAACCCCGGCCGCCACCAGGGTCTCGCGCCGGGCGGCATCGCCATAGACCACCGTCTCGCCGGCCGCCGCCGCCTCCCGCACCCGTTCCGGGTCCAGGTCCAGGGCCACGTAGGAAATGTTCTCCCGGGACAGGAAGCGGGCCAGGTACTGGCCGCTGCGGCCGAAGCCGCAGATGATGGCGTGCTTCTCCGTACTCATGGTCTGGGCCGCGATCTTGGTCAGCTCCATGGAACGCATCAGCCACTCGCTGGCGGCGAAGCGCAGCACCAGCTTGTCGCTGTAGAGCACGATCAGGGGCGCCAGCAGCAGGGACAGCACCAGGGCCGTCAGCACCACCTGCAGCACGGCCTCCGGCACCAGGCTGGAGGCGCTGATTTCGGTCAGCAGCACAAAGCCGAATTCACCGCCGGCGCACAGCCACAGGCCGACCCGCATGGCGTTGCCCGGCGTCGCCCCGAAGCTGCGGGAGAGGGCGGCGATCAGGCCGAACTTGCCCAGCAGCAGGATGGCCAGGGCCAGCAGCACCCAGGGCAGGTAGTCGAGCACGGCCCCCACGTCCAGGAGCATGCCCACGGTGACGAAGAAGAGCCCCATCAGCACGTCGCGGAAAGGCTTGATGTCCTCCTCCACCTGGTAGCGGTACTCGGTTTCCGAAATCAGCATACCGGCGACGAAGGCCCCCAGGGCCAGGGAGAGGCCGGCCATTTCGGTGATGTGGGCCAGCCCCAGGGTAATGAGCAGCACATTGAGCATGAACAGCTCGGCGGACTTGCCCCGGGCAACGATGTAGAACCAGCGCCGCATCAGCTTCTGCCCGAGGAACAGCACCAGGCTCAGCACCACCGCCGCCTTGCCCATGGCCCAGGCGATCTCCAGGGCCATTTCCCCCGGCGGCCGGGAAAAGGCGGGAATCAGGATCAGCAGGGGCACCACCGCCAGATCCTGGAACAGCAGCACGCCGATGACGTCGCGACCGTGGGGCGACTCCAGCTCCAGGCGCTCGGCCAGCAGCTTGGACAGCACGGCGGTGGAGGACATGGCGAAGACGCCGCCCAGGGCCACCCCGGCCTGCCAGCCCAGGCCGCTACCGACGCTGAGGCCGACGGCGAGGACGATGGTCAGCAGCACCTGCATCAGCCCCAGGCCGAACACCACCCGTTTCATGGCGTAGAGCTTGGGCAGGGAGAATTCCAGGCCGATGGAGAACATCAGGAACACCACCCCGAATTCGGCCAGGTGCTCGGCGCCGCTCACATCCTTGATGAAGTTCAGGGCGTGGGGGCCGATGAGCACGCCCACCAGGAGATAGCCCAGGATCGGCGGCAGCCCGAGGCGACGGAACAGGGTCACCACCAGGACGGCAGCGGCAAGCAGCAGCAGGACCAGTTGCAGGGAATTCATGGGCCGATAGGGGGAAGGCGGGCGGATGGGCGGAAAACCGCGCCCCGCCGGGCTTCACTGGCAGGGGTGGTATACTTCGCACAATCATAACCGCTGCCATCCCATGAACCAAACTTCCGCCCTCAACCCGGCCGCCGTGCTCGAACTGGCCCGCCAGGTCCTGCGCATCGAGGCCGATGCCGTCGCCGCCCTGAGCGAGCGGCTGGACGACGGCTTCCTGGACGCGGTCAGCCTCATCCTCAATTGCTCCGGCCGGGTCATCGTCAGCGGCATTGGCAAGTCTGGCCACGTGGGCCGCAAGATCGCCTCCACCCTGGCCAGCACCGGCACGCCGGCCTACTTCGTGCACCCGGCGGAAGCCAGCCACGGCGACCTGGGCATGATCCTGCGCCAGGACGTGCTGATCGCCCTCTCCAACTCCGGCGAAAGCGCCGAACTGCTGGCCATCGTCCCCATCATCAAGCGCCAGGGCGCCAAGCTCATCGCCATGACGGGCAATGCCCAGTCCTCCCTGGCCAAGGAGGCCGACGCCCATCTGGACGCAGCGGTGGCCCAGGAGGCCTGCCCCCTCAACCTGGCGCCGACGGCCAGCACCACCGCGGCCCTGGCCCTGGGCGACGCCCTGGCGGTGGCCCTGCTCGACGCCCGCGGTTTCGGCCCGGAAGACTTCGCCCGCTCCCATCCCGGCGGTTCCCTGGGCCGGCGCCTGCTGACCCATGTACGGGATGTCATGCGCGCCGGCGCGGCAGTGCCCCAGGTCTCCCCCCAGGCCAGCCTGGCCGAAGCCGTGCTGGCCATCTCCAAGGGCGGCCTCGGCATGACTGCGGTGGTGGATGCCCAGCAGCGCATCCAGGGCATCTTCACCGATGGCGACCTGCGCCGCGCCTTCGAGCGGGACGTGGACCTCAAGTCGGTGCCCGTCACTGCCGTCATGACCGCCAATCCGCGCTGTATCGGGGTGGACAAGCTGGCGGTGGAGGCCGTGGAAATGATGGAGCGGCACAAGATCAACCAGCTCCTGGTGGCCGACAGCGAAGGCCGTCTGCAGGGCGCCCTCAACATGCACGACCTGTTCCAGGCCAAGGTGATCTGATGAGCGCCGCCACGAATCTCAAGCTGATGGCCTTCGATGTGGACGGCGTCCTCACCGACGGCGGCCTCTACTACACGGAAGACGGCAAGGAACTCAAGGTCTTCAACACCCTGGACGGCCACGGCCTGAAGATGTTGCAGAAATCCGGCGTGCGCCTGGCCATCATCACCGGGCGCAAGTCCGGCTGCGTCGCCGCCCGCGCCGCCAACCTGGGCATCGACCTGCTGTTCCAGGGCGTGGAGGACAAGCGCCAGGTCATGGCCGAGCTGCTGCAGCGCGAAGGCCTGACCTTCGCCGAAGCCGGCTACATGGGCGACGACGTGGTGGACCTGCCCATCATGCGCGCCTGCGGCTTCTCCGCCGCCCCGGGCAACGCCCACGACTTCGTCAAGCGCCATGCCGGCTACATCTGCCGTCAGCAGGGCGGCCATGGCGCCGTGCGCGAAGCCTGCGAATATCTCCTGCAGGAACGGGGCCAGCTGCAGGCCCTGCTCGACGCCTACCTGCAATGAAACGTCTGGAACGCTTCGCCAGCGCCCTCTTCCCCATCGTCCTGCTGGGCAGTCTGACTGCGGCCACCTTCTGGCTGGCCAAGGCCACCCAGCTGCCGGAGCCGGACCATAGCGGCAAGTTCCGTCACGACGTGGACTACTTCATCGACGACTTCACCATGAGCCGGATCGACAAGCAGGGCCAGCTGCGCCATGTGATGACGGCCAAGCGCCTGGACCATTATCCGGACACGGACGAGTCCGATGTGGTCAAACCGGTGGCCAAGTTCATCAAGCCCGGACGCCCCGTGGTCACCATGAGCAGCGACACCGGCCACATCAACAGCGACGCCAGCGAAGTGCTGCTGAAAGACAATGTCCGCGTTGTCCGCGACCCATTCAAGGACCGGGAGGCCATGATCGCCACCGGTCCCGACCTGACCATATTCCCCGACTCTGAAACTGCGCAGACCAAGAGTCCGGTGGAAATGGTCCAGGGCAAGTCCTGGCTCAAGGGAACCGGCCTGCAGGTGGATAACGCTACCATGAACTCCATTCTTGAATCCCGGGTCACCGGCCAATTCGCCAGCAAACATGAAAAGCGCTGACATGATCAATCGCCGCCTCGCCGCCCTCCTGGGCGCCCTCAGCCTTGCCGCCGCCATGCCGGCCCACGCCGAAAAGGCGGACCGGGAAAAGCCGGTGAACCTGGAAGCCGACCGGGTCACGGTGGACGACGCCAAGAAGGTCCACGTCTTCGACGGCAACGTCACCCTGACCCAGGGCACCCTGGTCATCCGCGGCGACCGCATCGTCGTCACCCAGGACGATGCCGGCTTCCAGAAGGGCGTGGCCACCGGCAATCCGGCCAAGTTCAAGCAGAAGCGCGAAGGCCGGGACGACTACGTGGAAGGCATCGCCCTGCGCATCGAGCACAACGCCAAGACGGAAAAGACCGAGCTTTACGACAAGGCCTGGGTCAAGAGCGGCCAGGACGAGGTCAAGGGCCATTACATCCAGTACGACTCCCTCACCGAGCAGTATCTGGTCACCGCCTCCAAGATGCCCGGCGAGGCCAGCCCCGGCGTGCCGCCGGGCCGGGTGCGGGCCATCATCCAGCCGAAGAACAAGGACACCGAATCACAACAAGGAGCTACGGGGAGCCGGGAATCGCTCACCCTGAAGCCCGCCATTTCCCTACCATCGCGCAAGGAGTAAAGCCTCGTGACTTACGAGTACATCATCGCTGAAGCCAAGGGCCGCGTCGGCCTCATCACCCTCAACCGCCCCAAGGCCCTCAACGCCCTGTGCGACCCCCTGGTGGATGAACTGGGCGACGCCCTCACCGAATTCGAAGCCGACGAGAACATCGGCTGCATCGTCATCACCGGCTCCGACAAGGCCTTCGCCGCCGGCGCCGACATCAGCATGATGAAAGACTTCTCCTATATGGACGCCTACAAGGGCGACTACATCACCCGCAACTGGGAGAAGGTGAAGACCTGCCGCAAGCCCGTCATCGCCGCCGTTGCCGGCTACGCCCTGGGCGGCGGCTGCGAACTGGCCATGAGCTGCGACTTCATCATCGCCGCCGACAGCGCCCAGTTCGGCCAGCCCGAAGTGAAGCTGGGCATCCTCCCCGGCGCCGGCGGCACCCAGCGCCTGCCCCGTGCCGTGGGCAAGGCCAAGGCCATGGACCTGTGCCTGTCCGCCCGCATGATGGATGCCACCGAAGCCGAGCGCGCCGGCCTGGTCTCCCGCATCGTGCCCGCCGACAAGCTGCTGGAGGAAGCCCTCGGCGCCGCCGAGAAGATCGCCTCCTACTCCCTGCCGGTGGTGATGATGATCAAGGAGAACGTGAACCGGGCCTTCGAAAGCAGCCTCAATGAAGGCCTGCTCTTCGAGCGTCGCCAGTTCCATGCCGCCTTCGCCCTGGAAGACCAGAAGGAAGGCATGGCTGCCTTCGTCGAGAAGCGCAAGCCCGCCTTCAAGCATCGCTGATCTCACCTCCCGGGGCGCGCCGCCGCCCCGGGGCGCCCCCTCCGCGGCAGGCTCCCGCCCCGCCGCAAAGCCTGCATCCCCAGGCTCTCCCAACGACTGTTAAGCCACTGTTTTCAAAGCGAAGAAAATTTTTTGTGCGACGCACAAAAAATGCTTGACAGAAATCTGTCGCCCCCTATAATTGGTCCTACATGTTGCAGCGCAACAACCGGCCGCAGTCAGAAAAGCCAGTCCCGCCTTGCTCTGCGAGTGTTCCCACACTGACTTTCTAGGAGATGACCATGACCACTTTCGCTACCCCCGAGCAGTTCGCCGCCGCCAACAAGGCCACCGTTGATTCCCTGCTGGCCCTGGCCAACACCGCTTTCGCCAGCGCCGAGCGCATCGCCGCCCTGAACCTGCACACCGCCCGCGCCGTCATCGAAGACAGCGTCGCCAACACCAAGGCCCTGCTGGGTGCCAAGGATGCCCAGGAAGCCATCTCCCTGCAGGCCTCCATCGCCCAACCCAACGTCGAGAAGGCCGTGGCCTACTCCCGCAGCGTCTACGAAATCGCCGCCCAGACCCAGGAAGAACTGACCAAGGTCGTGGAAGCCCAGTTCAACGAATTCAACAAGAACGTGGCCGGCCTGCTCGACAAGGTTTCCAAGACCGCCCCCGCCGGTTCCGATGTGGCCGTGGCCGCCGTCAAGTCCGCCATCGCCGCTGCCAACTCCGCCTACGACAGCATGAACAAGGCTGCCAAGCAGGTTGCCGAGATCGCTGAAGCCAACGTGGCTGCCGCCACCAACGCTACCGTGAAGGCCGTCGGCGCCACTTCCGCCGCCGCCTCCGCTGCCAAGAAAAAGACCGCCTAAGGCGAACAGCACCGAAACCCCGGCCTTGCGCCGGGGTTTTTTTTCGTTGTGGCCGGCGACATGTGATGGTCATATAGTATTTGCTATACTGGCTTCATCCGGCGCCGCTGCCGAGGCAGTGGAATTCGACCCAAGGCCGTACTAACAACAATACCGGGCCGATATTCAACCAGCAGGATTATTCCCTTATATCTCAACGCTAAGCGGAGGATTTCCCAATGACCAACCCGAATATCGAACAGCTTACCGCCGCCCAGAAAGCCAACGCTGAAGTGATGGTGGCCCTGGTGCACACCGCCTTCAACGGCGTGGAAAAAATCGCCGAGCTGAATCTGGCTGCTGCCCGTGACTTCCTCAACTCTTCCGTCAACGGCACCCAGACCCTGCTGGGCGCCAAGGACGTGCAGGAAGCCGCCAAGCTGCAGAGCACCCTGGCCCAGCCCAATCTGGAAAAGGTCACGGCCTACTACCGCAACCTGTACGAACTGATCACCGCGACCCAGAAGGAAGTGACCGACCTGATGGAACAGCACTACAACCAGCTGTCCCAGAAGGCCACTTCCGCCATCGAGAAGACCTCCGCCTCCGCTCCCGTGGGCGGCGACGTGGTGGCAGCGGCCATGAAGTCCATGCTGTCCGCCTCCACCCAGGCCTTCGACCACTTCACCAAGATGGCCAAGCAGATGGCCGACATCGCCGATGCCAACGTGGCCGTGGCTTCCAACGCCACCGCCAAGGCCGTGGGCGCTGCCAGCAAGGCGGCTGCCAAGAAATAAGGTCTGCCGCGGGCGTTCCCCGCTTGGCGAGCACAACCCCGGCCATGGCCGGGGTTTTTTATTGCCGCAAGCGAAGCTGAAACCGGGGGCCGAAATCCCCCGCAAAACCGCTCAACCCGCTCAACCCGCTCAGTCCGGACTCAGTCGCGCCACACCCAGGTGATGCCGCGGCGCTCCACCTCGCCTTGGATTTCCGCCATGGCCCGCTCCACCTGTTCCGGCTGTCCTTCCACTCCCAGTTCCAGGTGGCGGCGCACACCGTCCTGGGTCAGGGACGGCAGGGAAAACAGGCGCAGCTCCGGGTACTCGGCGACGATGCGCTCCATCAGGTCCAGCAGGGCGCTTTCGTAGGCCCTGTCGCCGGTGAGGAGGAAGGCCTTCTCCACCTTGGGCGCCCGGTTGAAGAGATGGGCATAGAAGGTGTCCAGCACCCACTCCACCATGGGATGGGCCATCTGGGGAAAGCCCGGCACGAAGTAATGCTCCTTCACCATGAAGCCGGGAATGCGGTTGAAGGGATTGGGAATGATGCGGCTGCTGGCAGGGAAGGTGCCCAGCAGCAGGCGCTGGGGGGTGATGTCGTCGCCGAAGCGGACACGGATCTCCGCCTCCGCCTCCGGGCTCAGCACCAACTCCTCCCCCAGGGCCGCGGCGGCGGCCTGGCGGGTGTGGTCGTCCGGCGTGTTGCCGATGCCGCCGAAGGAGAACACCGCCTCGCCGCTGGCGAAGCTGCGCTTCAGGGTTTCCGTCAGGCGGGCCCGGTCGTCCCCCAGGTACTGCACCCAGGACAACTGCAGACCCCGGGCGCCGAGCAGTTCGGCCACCTTGGCGAAGTGTTTGTCCTGGCGTTTGCCGGAGAGGATTTCGTCGCCGATGATGAGGGCGCCGAAGCGCGTGGCTTGGGCAGTCTGGGAAACGGAAGCAGTCATGGGTCCTCGCGTCGTTGAGGTCGTAAAGGGTGAAAATCAGCGCAGGAAGCGGTCGGTGGGCACGGGCTCTTCCACCACCACCGCATCGACGGTCACCACGGCCCCGCCGCGCAGCTGGCGCAGGCTTTCCAGGCCGAAGTGGATGTACAGCAGGGCGCCCAGGGCCGGGGTCAGCAGGCCCAGTACCGGCACATGGGCCAGCAGGGCCAGGAGAATGCCCAGGCCCAGCAGGGGCGTGGCCCGGCGCTCCCGGATCAGGCGCCACTCGTCATCGGTGGCGTGCATGGCCAGGGCATCGTAGGCAAAGGTCTTACGGTTGAGCCAGGCCATCCAGAACAGGGGCAGCACCAGGCCCAGGCCGGGCACCAGCCACAGGGGCAGGGTCAGCAGCCAGCCGGCGATGAACAGCAAGGCGGCCCAGACGCTGTTCCAGGCACCGGCGAAGAAGCTGTCCTTGCCCATGGCCGCCACCTCCGGATAATCCCGGGCGGCCACCACCTGCAGCAGGATAGGCATGATGAACACCGCCGCCAGCACCATGGCGGTGAGATAGGAGAGGGCCAGGATCACCAGCCAGCCGCCGGCGGCGGCCAGCAGCTTGGCCAGCCACACGGCGCCCCAGCCGGAGAGCCAGCTCATGGGCGGCTGCTCGAGGAACCAGGCGGAAAGGTGGTCCAGCACCAGGAAGGTCAGCGTCAGCCATACCGCCAGGGCGGCCACGGCGGGGGACAGCACCAGCCACCAGACACGGCGGCGGGAGAGGGTGCCGAGGCTGCGGACCAGGGCGAGGATCATTTCGGGCATTCGGGCATCCTATTTTTTTGCCACAGAGGGCACAGAGATCACCGAGGGGTCGCACTCCGCCTTAGCTGCCGGAGCGGTTGCAAACCGCACCTACCCTGCAATCCAATACTGAAGCCAATCTCCAGAATGCATGACGGAAGAGTGGCGTCTCTATTACCTCCCAGGGCAGAGGCATTTTCTCTCTGTATTCTCCGTGCCCTCTGTGGCTAATCGTCTTTCAACCGTACTGTATTCCTTCCCACAGCTTCTGCAGACGCTTCACCGACACGGGCACCGGCGTCTTCAGTTCCTGAGCGAAGAGATTGACCCGCAGTTCTTCCAGCAGCCAGCGGAACTGCTCCAGTTGGGGATCGCTGACGCCCTGCTTGGCCAGCTGCAGGGCGCGGCGTTCGTACTGGGTCCACAGGGTGCTGTAGTCGGCCAGCAACTGAACGTCCCGGGCCGGGTTGGCCTTGAGCTTGTCCAGGCGCATGGCCGCTGCCTTGAGGTAGCGGGGGAAGTGCTGCAGGCGCTCGAAGGGCGTTTCCAGCACGAAGCGTTTGTGGATGAGGCGGCCGATCTGCTTCTCGATGTCCTGCACCGCGCCGGGGAAGGCCTTGAAGGCCGGCAGCTTTTTCACCAGGGCCTGCCACTCGGTCAGCACCAGGCCCACCAGGCGGCAGATTTCCTGGGCCAAGAGGCCCAGGCGGTTCTTGCCTTCGGCGCAGCGGGCCTTGAAGGATTCCGCATCTTCCGGCCAGGGCTCCACCAGGCAAGCCCGTTCGAAAATCACCGACACCAGCTGCTGGCGCAGGTCGTCGGAAGAGCCCAGGCTCATGAACTGCATGGCCATCTGGGTCAGGCCCGGCAGGTTCTTCTCGAAGTACTTCACCTGCTCCTTCAGCTGCAACTGGAAGAGGCGGGAGAGGCCCAGGCGGTGGGCCGCCAGGGCTTCCTCCTGGGAGTCGTACACGCGCAGGGAAACGGTCTCGCCGTCTTCCGTCAGGCCCGGGTAGCCGATCACCATCTGGCCGCCCACGGCCACTTCCATCAGCTCCGGCAGCTTGCCGAAGGTCCAATCGGTGAGGCCGGTGAATTCGCTGGGGGTCTCGTGCAGCTCCTGGAATTCCTGGCGCGCCTCCCGGCCCCATTCGCCGCGGAGCTGGGCCAGGCTGCGGCTCATGTCGAGCTGGCGGCCATGCTCATCCACCAGCTTGAAGTTCATGGAGAAGTGGGCCGGCAGTTCGCCGGGGCGGAAGGCATCGGGCGTCACCGCCCAGCCCCGGGCATTGAGGCCCCGGGATTCGAAAATGAAGTCGATGAGGGGGGCGATGATGCCCGGCGCCATGCGCTTCTCGTCGTTGCCCACCCAGGCGATGAACTCTTCGGCGAACTCGGGCACCGGCACCAGCTTGGCGCGGATGCGCTGGGGCAGGGTCTTCACCAGCTGCACCACCTTCTCTTTCAAGAGGCCGGGCACCAGCCACTCGCAGCGGTTGGCGGGCACCTGATTGAGCTGGGCCAGGGGCAGCACCAGGGTGACGCCATCCCGGGGGCTGCCGGGCTCGAAGTGGTAGGTGAGGGCGTAGTCCACGCCGGAAAGGCGCATCTGGGGAGGGAAGGCGTCGGTGGTGACCCCGGCCGCCTCGTGGCGCATCAGGTCTTCCTTCTGCAAGAAGAGCAGTTTCTGGTTCTCCCGCTCCGCCTCCTTGCGCCACTTGTCGAAGTCGGCGCCGTTGTAGATGCCCGAGGGAATCAGGTGGTCGTAGAAGGCGAAGATCAGTTCGTCGTCCACCAGCACGTCCTGGCGGCGCTGCTTGTGTTCCAGGTTCTCGATGTCCCGGATGGCCTTCTGGTTGTGCTGGTAGAAAGGCCAGCGGCGCACGAAGTCCTCGTTGATCTCGCCACCCACCAGCCCCTGGCGGATGAAGAGCAGGCGCGCCTCTTCCGGGTTCATGGGGCCGAAGTTCACCCGCTTCTTGGGATTGACAACGATCCCGTGCAGGGTGGAGCGCTCGTAGGCCACGGCCTGCATGGCCTTCTTCTCCCAGTGGGGGTCGAAGTAACTCTTGCGGATCAGGTGGGCGCCCACCTCCTCCAGCCATTCCGGCTCGATGCGGGCGAGGCAGCGGGCGTAGAGCTTGGTGGTTTCGGTCAGCTCGGCGCAGACCACCCACTTGCCCGCCTTCTTCTGCAGGGGCGAGCCCGGGTGAATGAGGAAGCGGATGCCCCGGGCCCCCAGGTAGTGGCTGCTGTCGTCGGACTTGCAGCCGATGTTGCCCAGGAGGCCCGTCAGCAGGGCCTTGTGGATGGGCTCGTAGGTGGCGGCAATCTCGTTCTCGCGCCAGCCCAGCTCGGTGACCATGGCATGGATCTGGTTGTACACCTCCCGCCACTCACGCATGCGCAGATAGGAGAGGAAACGCTCCTTGCAGGCCTCGGCCAGCTTGCGCCCGGAGAGGTGCCGGGCCTGTTCCTCGAACCAGTTCCACAGCTTCAACCAGGAGAGGAATTCGGACTTCTCGTCGGCGAACTGGCGGTGCTTTTCATCCGCCGCCTGCAGCCGTTCCTGGGGCCGCTCCCTGGGGTCCTGCACCGAGAGGGCGGCGGCGATGACCAGCACTTCCTTGAGGCAGCCCCGGTCCCGGGCGGCCACGATCATGCGGGCGATGCGCGGGTCCAGGGGCAGCTTGGCCAGGCCCCGGCCCACGTCGGTGAGGCGGTTGTCCTCGTCCAGCCCGCCCAGTTCCTGCAGCAGGGAATAGCCGTCGTTGATGGCCTTGGGCGGCGGCGCCTCGATGAAGGGGAAGCTCTCCACGTCGGTAAGCTTCAGGGCCTTCATGCGCAGGATCACCCCGGCCAGGGAGGAACGGAGGATTTCCGGATCGGTGAATTCGCCCCGGGCGTTGAAGTCGGCCTCGTCGTAGAGGCGGATGCAGACCCCCGCCGCCACCCGGCCGCAACGGCCCGCCCGCTGCCGCGCCGCGGCCTGGGAGACCCGCTCCACCTGGAGCATTTCCACCTTGTTGCGGTAGGAGTAGCGCTTCACCCGGGCCAGGCCCGTATCCACCACGTAGCGGATGCCCGGCACGGTGAGGGAGGTTTCCGCCACGTTGGTGGCCAGCACCACCCGGCGGCCGCCACCGGTCTTGAAGACCCGGTCCTGCTCCGCCGCCGAGAGGCGCGAGAACAGCGGCAGGATTTCCGGCTGGGGGCCGGGGAAGTGGTGCTTGCGCAGGGCCTCGGCCGCCTCCCGGATTTCCCGCTCGCCTGGGAGGAACACCAGCACGTCCCCCGGGCCTTCCCGGCCCAGTTCGTGGACCGCGTCCACGATGGCGTCGTAGAGGTCCCGCTCCTCCTGGTCTTCCTCCAGGGGCGTCACCGGGCGGTAGCGCACCTCCACCGGGTAGAGGCGGCCGGAGACTTCGATCACCGGCGCCGGCTTGCCGTGCTGGGCGAAGTGCTGGGCGAAACGCTCCGCATCGATGGTGGCGGAGGTGATGATGACCTTGAGGTCCTTGCGCTTGGCCAGCAGCTGCTTCAGATAGCCCAGCAGGAAGTCGATGTTGAGGCTGCGCTCGTGGGCCTCGTCGATGATGATGGTGTCGTAGGCGTTGAGGTAGGGGTCGGTCTGGGTTTCCGCCAGCAGGATGCCGTCGGTCATCAGCTTCAAATAGGACTGGGGCCCGCTGCGATCCTGGAAGCGGATTTTCACCCCCACGCCGGCGCCAATCTGGGTCTGCAGCTCCTGGGCCACCCGGGCCGCCACGGAGCGGGCCGCCAGGCGCCGGGGCTGGGTATGGCCGATCAGTCCCGCCGCCCCCCGGCCCAGTTCCAGGCAGATCTTGGGCAGCTGGGTGGTCTTGCCGGAGCCGGTCTCGCCGCAGACGATGACCACCTGGTTCTGCTCGATGAGAGCCTTGATCTCCTCCCGCCGCCCGTTGACCGGCAGGTCTTCGGCGTATTCCGGCTTGGGCAGGCGCCCTGCCCGCTCGGCACAGGCGGCCCGGGAGCGGGCCAGCAGGGCCTCGTAGTCGGACTTGGCCTTCTCGGCATGGGGACCGGGCTGGCCGGCGCTGCGGGAAAGGGCGCGCAGACGGGGGCGATCCTGGGTCAGGCAGTCGGCAAAGGCAGGCGGAGCGGAACGGGGGAGGGACACAATCGGGGGGTGAAAAAATTGCAAGGCGGTATTTTGGCACAAGGACCTGTTTCCCTTGGCAGAGTCTCGCGGAATTACACACTTGCTTTGCCCGGACAAAAGTGGAATCTTGTCGGCAGCAACAAAGTTGCATGCCAATAACAACCTGCCGGTCACGGTCGGCGGAATCACCACGGGGGAAAACATGTTCAAGACCATGAGTCTCAAGGGGCGGCTGACCGTCTCCCTGCTTGTCACGCTGATCGGCCTCATCGTTCTCGGCACCTTCCAGGCCCTGCATCTCAAACAGCAGTTGCTGGCCGACCGCAAGGCCACCCTGGAAACGGCCATCGACATTGCCATGACCGCCATCGTGGATATCCAGGCCCAGGAAGCCAAGGGAGCCATGGGCCGGGAAGAGGCCCAGACCCTGGCCAAGGCGGTGATCCGCAGCATGCGCTACCAGGGCAAGGAATACTTCTACATCTACGACAGCAAGGGCATGGGGGTGATGCACCCGGTCCGTCCCGAATATGAAGGCAAGAGCCACTGGGACCGGCAGGACAAGTCCGGCGCCTACACGGTGCGCAACCTGATCAAGGTGGCCCTGGACAAGAGCGGCTACACCGAAACCATGACCGCCAAGCCGGGCAGCGACGTGCAGGTGCCCAAGCTGCAGTACCTGCAGCATTTCCCTGCCTGGGACTGGGTGGTGGGGACCGGCCTCTACATCGACGACCTGGACACCCTCTTCTACCAGCAGCTGCGCCTGGTGGCCCTGATCATCGTGCTGGTGGTGCTGGCCGTGGGCGCCCTCTCCTGGGCCCTGGCCCGGGCCACCCTGGGTCAGATCGGCGGCGAGCCGGCCGAGGCGGTCACCGCCATCCGGGCCGTGGCCGGCGGCGATCTCACCGTATCCCTCGGCAACGCCCGGGACGACAGCATGCTGGGCGAACTGAACCGCCTGGTGCAGGTGCTGCGCCAGATGATCGGCGAAATCGCCCAGGGCGCCGGCCAGGTGGCCAGTTCCGCCCAGGAGATCAACAGCACCGCCACCCGGGTGGCGGACTCGGCAGCAACCGAGACGGAAGCGACCCAGAACATGGCCGCCGCCATGGAGGAACTGACGGTTTCCATCACCCACGTATCCGATAACGCCCGGGACACGGAACAGCACGCCAGCAACGCGGCTGAACTGGCCGGCGTCGGCGAGAAGAGCGTGGACACCACCGCCGCCAACATTGCCACCATGGCGGACACCATGGGCAAGGCGGCGGAGCAGGTGCGGGCCCTCACCGACAACGCCCAGGAAGTGGCCCGGGTGGCCCAGGTGATCAAGGAGATCGCCGGCCAGACCAACCTGCTGGCCCTCAACGCCGCCATCGAGGCTGCCCGGGCCGGCGAACAGGGCCGGGGCTTCGCCGTGGTGGCCGACGAGGTGCGGGTGCTGGCGGAGCGGACGGAAAAGGCCACGGTGGAAATCTCCTCCATCGTCAGCCGCATCCAGGACGAAACCCTGACCGCTGCCCAGGTCATGGACGCGGCCCTGCCGGAAGCGGAAAAGGCCAAGGAAGCCGCCGCCGAAACCTCGGAGCTGCTGCACCGCATCGCCGCCGGTTCCGAATCCGCCCGCTCCCTGGTGCGGGAAGTGGCCGACTCCACCCGGGAACAGAGCGAGGCCAGCACAGCCCTGGCCCAGCAGGTGGAGCGCATCGCCCACCAGGTGGAAGAAACCAGCGAGAGCATGCAGCACACCGCCGCCGCAGCCAGCGCCCTGGAAGCGACGGCCCAGGCCCTCAATCAGGCCACGGCACGCTTCCGCATCTAACCCGCCATTTCAGGCCGCCACCCGGGGCAGCCCACCGCCCGGCCAGGGCAGGGGCTGCCACAGGCGCGCCTCGAACATGGCGATGAGGCGCTGCACCGCGGGCCATTCACCGCTGGCGCCGGTCAGCGCCACCCACTCCACCTCCGGCAGGGGCGGCAACCCCTCGGTGTGACGTTGCAGGCCGTCGCCGAGCAGGCTCAGCGGCAGGGGAGAAACCGCCAGGCCGGCCCGCAACACGTGGCGGATGCCGGTGTGGCTGTGACCGGCAAAGGCCAGACGCCAGGGGATGCCGGCCTGGGTCAGGGCCGCCTGGGCGACGACGCGGAAAATGCAGCCTTCGTGAAACAGGGCCAGGGGCAAAGGCCGCTCCGCCACGGCGCTGCTGTGGGCACCGCCAGCCCAGACCATGGGCTCCCGCCACAGGGTGCGGCCCGCCGCCGTCGGCCGCTCGCCGATGCGCTTGATGAGGGCCATGTCCAGTTCGCCGGCCTCGACCCGGGCCGCCAGGCGGGCCGAGAGATCACACTCCAGGGCCAGCTTGACCCGGGGATAGGCGCTGTGGAATTCCGCCACCACGCTGCCCAGGTCCCGCTCCATCACTTCCTCCGCCAGCCCCACCCGCAGGCTGCCCGCCAGGTCCGCCTCGGAAAAGCAGCCGATGGCCTCGTCGTTGAGGCGCAGGATGCGGCGGGCGTAGTCGAGCAGCAGCAACCCCTCCTCCGTCACCCCCTCCAGCCGCCCCTGGGAGCGCACCAGCAGGGGCTTGCCCACCTGCTCCTCGAGCCGCTTGATCTGCAGGCTGATGGCCGATTGGGTACGGCCCAGGCGGGTCGCCGCCAGGGAAAAGCTCGCCGCCTCCGCCGTGGCCACCAGGGCGCGCAGCAGGTCCATGTCGAGATGCCGGGCCATCATTTCTCCTGGAAATATTAATTCGATATTTATTAATTTATCAAATATTCCACACCCCGGTAGGGTTGGGCCCGTCGTCTTCACCACGCCCCAGGAGCCCGCCATGAACGCCATCGCCCCGCCGCTGCCCGCCAGCATTGCCGCCGCCCCCTCCCGTACCCGGGTCCTGATCGCCGGCATCGCCTTCAGCGTCATCTGGAGTTCGGCCTTCGTCGCCGGCCGCATCGGCCTCGACCACGCCGCCCCCCTGACCCTGCTGGCCATCCGCTTCCTGGCTGCCGGCCTGCTCTTCGCCCTGCTGACCCGGGCCGGCGGCCGCAGCCTGCGCCTACCGGCAATGGCCGGCCGCGCCCTGCTGGCCGGACTACTGTGCAATGCGGCCTATCTGGGCCTGGCCTACTGGGGCCTGCAGGGTGTGCCCACCGCCCTCACCGCCGTCCTGGTCAGCGCCTGTCCCCTGCTCACCCTGCTGCTGGCCGCCGCCCTGGAAGGAGAACGGCTGACGCCCCTGCGGCTGGCCGGCATCCTCCTGGGCATGGGCGGCGTGCTGTGGATCACCCGCCACCGGCTGACGGTGGAACAGCTGGAGCCCCTGCATCTGGCGGCCATTGGCGCCGGCACGCTGGCCCTGGCCCTGGGCACGGTGCTGAGCAAGAAGGTGGCGGCGGGGCAGGACCTGATCGCGGCCGTCACCCTGCAGTTCATGGCCAGCGGCCTGGTGCTGCTGCCCCTGGCCTGGGGCCTGGAAGGTTTCCGCCTGGAGGCCCACCCGGCCCTGTGGGGCAGTCTGGCCTACAGCGTCGCCGTCTCCCTGGCCAGCACCCTGCTCATGCTGTGGCTGCTGCGCCACGGCCAGGCCAGTTCGGCCAGCAGCTTCCACTTTCTCAATCCCTTCTTCGGCACCCTGTTCGCCGTCACCCTGCTGGGAGAAACCATGTACGCCGACGACCTGCTGGGCGTGCTGCCCATCGCACTGGGCATTGCCCTGGTGGCGTGGAAGCGCTGACATCAGCTCGGAAGGACCCGGCCCTCCGCCCCCGGCTTGCCATATCGGGAGCCGGGCATTAAATTCCACCAACATACCCACAAGGGATAAAAAAGCCTCTCCGGCACCCTCATCCCTTCGCTCTCATGGAACACTGGACCTATGACCCCCATCGATTTCAAGGAACTCACCACCCTCAGCCAAGCCGGGATTGTCTGGGGCTTTTTCTGGCGCTGCATCGCCACCGCCCTGGGCTCCGCCCTGTGCGGCGCACTCCTCGGTGGTATCGTCGGCTTCGTCCTTGGCATTAGCGGCATCGCTCGCTCCGCCATTCCAATGATAGGCGGCCTGCTGGGCCTGCTGACGGGCCTGTTCTTTTTCTACCTTTATGTCCGCTGGTTGCTGGCCAGCCGCCTGGGAGCCTTCCGCTTGGTGCTGGTCCTCGCCGACTAGCCCTGCCCCTTCTGCGACCAGGGGCCCGTTCCTGCGATAACGCCGCTCCCATGAGCCGACTTCCCCCCTTGTCTCGCCAACACCATCTCCAACGCCTGCGCGGACACCTGGAGCGGGACAGCTTTCCCCGCCTGCAGATGATGCTGCTGGTACTGCTCACCGCCGGTTCTGGGCTGCTGGCATCCTTTGCATTGCTCCACGCCGGCCTGACCCACATGGGTTGGCGCTACGGAGCGGCCTTTCTCCTCGCCTACGGGGTGTTCCTCGGTCTGCTCTGGCTGTGGCTGCGCACCCGGGCGGAGGACTACACCGACATTCCTGACCTGATGGACCTGGGCAACCTGGTGCCGTCGGGACCATCGGCCGACAGCTGTTCGCCCACGGCTGAAGATCTGGGGGGAAATTTCGGGGGCGGTGGCGCCAGCAGTCATTTCGATGCCCCGCCAGTAGCCGGAGTCCCGAGCGAACCGGCAGTAGCCGCCGAAACCCTACCGGACGGCAGCAAAGCCATCGGCCAAGCCTTGGGCGCTGCAGCGGAGGGAGAGGAGCTGGCCATTCCCCTGATTGTCCTGGTGCTGGCTGCGGCCTTGTTACTGTCGTCCGCCTTCATTGTGTATTCGGCGCCGAGCCTGTTTGCTGAACTACTGCTGGACGGCACTCTGGCAGCCACCCTGTACCGGCGCCTGCACCGGCTGGAAAGGCGTCACTGGCTACAAACCGCCCTGCACCAGACCTTCTTGCCCTTCCTCCTGACCGGCCTGCTGGTGACCGGTTGCGGCGCTACCCTGCATCACTTTTCCCCAGGAGCCCACACCCTGGGCGAAGCCTGGCAACAGGCAAGAATGTCCCTGAACGCCGCCACCGGCCCGACCGACAAGGTGCGCTAAGCGGCTCCTCAGGGCCAGACCCGGTGCACGCCGACGCTCCACAGGCCGAGGAAGGTCATGGCCAGGGAGCCGAGCAGGTGCAGGGCGATGGCGCCGAAGGCCCAGGCGTATTGCTGGGCCAGCAGGCGCTCCATGACTTCGCCGGAGAAGCTGGAGAAGGTGGTGAGGCCGCCGAGGAAGCCGGTGATGAGGAACAGCTTGAGCAGCGGGGACAGGTGGGCGTAGCTGTGGAACACGCCCAGGGCCACGCCGATGAGGTAGCCGCCGAGCAGGTTGGCCACCAGGGTGCCCAGGGGAATGGCCAGGAACAGGGGATTGAGCAGCAGTCCCAGGCCCCAGCGGGCCCAGGCGCCGAGGGCGGCACCGACGCCGATGGCAAGAAAGGCATTCCAGTTCACGGCCGGACCTCGCACCCCAAGGGATAAAGGGTGAATTTTAGCGGCTTTTAACCCGGGTCTTTTCGGTTTTGCCCCTGGCCCCGGTTAAAATGGCGGACAAAGACCTTCAAGGACCCCGCTGTGAGCAACCCCAACAAGAACGCCGCGCCGATCGCCCCCGCCGCCAATTTCATCCGCAACATCGTCGAGGCCGACCTGGCCGCCGGCAAGCACGCCCAACGCCGCTGGGCCGGCCAGCCCGGCCTGGCCAGCGACCACGCCGCCGGCGCCCTGGACCCGGCCAAGATCCGCACCCGCTTCCCGCCGGAGCCCAACGGCTACCTGCACTTCGGCCACGCCAAGTCCATCTGCCTCAATTTCGGTCTGGCCCGGGACTACGGCGGCCGCTGCCACCTGCGCTTCGACGACACCAATCCGGAGAAGGAAGACCAGGAATACGTGGATTCCATCGTAGACGCGGTGAAGTGGCTGGGCTTCAACTGGGAGGATGCCCAGGAGAACAACCTCTACTACGCCTCCAACTATTTCCCCTGGATGATCCAGGCTGCCGAGTACCTGATCGCCACCGGCAACGCCTACGTGGACAGCCAGAGCGCCGAGGAAATGCGGGCCAACCGGGGCACCCTGACCGAGGCAGGCAAGGACAGCCCCTTCCGCAACCGCAGCGTGGCCGAGAACCAGGACCTGTTCAAGCGCATGCAGGCCGGCGAATTCCCGGACGGCGCCCACATCCTGCGGGCCAAGATCGACATGGCCGCCCCCAACATCAACCTGCGGGACCCGGCCATCTACCGCATCCGCCATGCGACCCACCACAACACGGGCGACAAGTACTGCGTGTATCCCATGTACACCTTCGCCCACCCCATCGAGGATGCCCTGGAGAACATCACCCACTCCATCTGCACCCTGGAATTCGAGGACCAGCGCCCCTTCTACGACTGGCTCCTGGAGCGCCTGGCCGAGGGCGGCCTGCTGCAGCGCCCCCTGCCCCACCAGTACGAGTTTTCCCGCCTCAACCTGACCTACGTCGTGCTCTCCAAGCGCAAGCTGATCCAGCTGGTGGAAGAGAAGCACGTGGACGGCTGGGACGACCCGCGCATGCCCACCCTGGTAGGCGCCCGCCGCCGCGGCTACACCGCCGAAGGCTTCCGCCTGCTGATGGAACGGGTCGGCGTCTCCAAGCACGACTCCCTCATCGACTACAGCCTGCTCGAAGACTGCATGCGGGAAACCATGAACGAGCTGGACGAGCGCCGCATCGCCGTGCTCGACCCGCTCAAGCTCGTCATCACCAACTACCCGGAAGGCAAGAGCGAGGAATGCTTCGCCCCCAACCACCCGCTCAAGCCCGAACTGGGCAAGCGCATGGTGCCCTTCTCCCGGGAGCTGTGGATCGAGCGGGAGGACTTCATGGAAGAGCCCAGCAAGGGCTACCACCGGCTCTACCCGGGCAATATGGCCCGCCTGCGCTACGGCTTCGTGGTGAAGTGCACCGGCTGCGAGAAGGATGCTGCCGGCAATGTCACCGCCGTTCTGTGCGAGTACATGGAAGATTCCAAGTCCGGCACCCCCGGCGCCGACAACTACAAGGTCAAGGGCAACCTGCACTGGGTCTCCGTGGCCCACGCCTACACCGCCGAAGTGCGCCTCTACGACCGCCTGTTCCAGGCCGCCGCCCCGGGTGCCGGCGACCGGGATTTCCTCGATGACCTCAATCCTGCGTCCAAGGTGGCCATCACCGTGCAACTGGAACCGGCCCTGAAGGATGCCCTGCCGGAACAGCGCTTCCAGTTCGAGCGCCACGGCTACTTCGTCGCCGACCGGGTGGATTCCCAACCCGGCGCCCCGGTCTTCAACCGGGCCGTCACCCTCAAGGACTCCTGGGGCAAGGCGGGCTGAGGCTCCGGGCGCAAAACCAGGAACCAGGAGCGGACCATGGCAGGCGGCGGCTGGGGTTGCCCCCACGAATCCAACGATCGCTGCGGCAAGGTGAATGACCTGCCCTGCGATCCGGGCATGAAGGGCTGCGTCCTCGCCGGCCGCTACCGCTTCGCCAACGACGACAAGAACGAGCGCCTGCGCCAGAAGGCCGAGCAGCGGCGGGAAGTGACATCACCCGCCGCGGATGCGTCCCCGGACGAGCAACAGTAAGCCAGGAAAGGCGCCATGCCCCCACTTCCCGCACCCGTGCCGCCGCCCCAGGCGGGCCGCGCCGGCTGGAGCCTGCGCAGCAAGACCGTGGGCCTGCTGCTGGCGGCCACCGCCGTCATCCTGCTGGCAGCCCTGCTCATCGGTATCCGGGTGGCGGAAGACATCCGCGAAAACCTGGGCACCGCCCTGGCCCGCAACCACGCCCAGCTGACCAAGCAGCGCATTCTCTCCGCCGTCGGGAGGGAAATGGCCCTGGCCCAGCGCTTCGCCGAATCCACCGTGCTCCGGGAATGGATGACCGGCGAGCAGGACGCTGCCAAGACCGAGCGCTTCTTCCGCGAAGGCGAAGGTTTCCGCCGCGCCTTCGCCGACCAGGCCTATTTCGCCGCCCTGGCCAGCAGCCGCCATTTCTACTTCGCCGATCCGCAGGCCGCTCCCCGGGCCGCCATGCGTTACACGGCCGACCCGGCCAACCCGGACGACGCCTGGTTCTTCGCCACCCTGAAGAGCAGCCAGGGCTACAGCCTCAATGTGGATTACGACAAGAAGCTGCAGGTCACCAACGTCTGGATCAACATCGTGGTACGGGACGAAGGGGAGCGCCCCATCGGCATCGCCGGCACCGGCCTCAACCTCAGCCGCTTCCTCAGCAACGTCCTGGCCAACCGGGAAACCGGCGTGGTCACCATGGTGCTGGACCAGAACGGCGCCATCATCGCCCACCCGGACCCGCGCCAGATCGCCTACGCCACCGCCGGCAACCAGAACATCGAAAAGACCATCTACCGCCTGCTGGAGCGACCGGCGGACAAGGAGGCCCTGCGCCGCACCCTGGTGGCGGCCGCCTCCGACGAAGGGGAAGGCACGCCGACCCTGCGCCTGAAGCTGGAAGGCGCCCCCAGCCTGGCTGCCGCCACCTACATTCCCTCCCTGCGCTGGACCGTGCTGACGGCGGTGGACCTCAACACCAGCCGGGTTTTCGACGCGCCCCTGATCACCGCCCTGGCCCTGGGTTCGCTCCTGCTGCTGGCCCTCCTGGTGGGCTTGTATACCGCCGGCCTCAACCGCCTGGTGCTGGCCCCCCTGGCCACCCTCACCGCCGCCGTGCAGCGCATCGGCGCCGGCCATTACGGGGAACGCCTGCGCTCGAACCGGGGCGACGAGATCGGCGAACTGACCCGGGCCTTCGATACCATGGCCCAGCAGGTGCGGGCCCACTCGGAGAACCTGGAGCGGCTGGTGGACGAACGCACCCGGGAACTGGCCGAAGCCCATCGCAAGGTCACCGACAGCATCCGCTACGCCAGCCTGATCCAGCACGCCATCCTGCCGGACAAGGCCCTCAAGGCCGATCTGCAGGGCCAGTACTTCGTCCTGTGGCGCCCCCGGGACGTGGTGGGCGGCGACTTCTACCTGTACCGCGGCGCCGCCGGGCAGTGCCTGTTCGGCGTGGTGGACTGCGCCGGCCACGGCGTCCCCGGCGCCTGCATGACCATGATCGCCCACGCCGCCCTGGAGGTGGCCCTGGGTGATACGCCCTGGCAGGACCCGGCGGCCCTGCTGCAGCGTACCGACCAAGTGGCGCGGGGCATGCTGCCCGGGGATGACCGCAGCCGCCAGATCGCCACCAGCATGGACATGGGCCTGTGCCACGTGGACCTGGAGCGGCGCCTGGTGACCTTCGCCGGCGCCCGCCTGGGCCTGTTCTGGAGCGACGGCGACAACTGCGAGGAAATCCCGGGCCACCGCCGCGGCGTCAACGACCGTCGCAGCGGCAGCTACGACAACGCCCAGGTGCCCCTGGCGGCTGGCCGCACCTTCTACCTGGTCAGCGACGGTTTGCTGGACCAGGCCGGCGGCGACCAGGGCTACGGCTTCGGCGCCCGCCGCCTGGCAGCCTGGATCCGGACCCATGCCCACCTGCCCCTGGCCGAGCAGAAGAGCGCCCTGCTGGAGGAAATCCAGGCCTACCAGGGCCCCCTGGCCCAGCGGGACGACATCACCCTCCTGGCTTTCCGTTTCGACGATCAGCGGTAAGATAGGCCACCCAAGGAGATTCCATGACCCAGACGGCACCCTCCCTCGACATTTTCGCCCTGCGGGAAACCTTCAACCGCGAGCGCATCATGCTCTGCTTCAACGGCCCCATCACCGCCACCCTCATCGAGGAAATCGGCACGGCCCTGCGCAAGCACATGGAAGGCCTGCAGGAATCCCCCTCCGCCGTTTCCGACGTCTTCTCGGTGTATATCGAGATGACCCAGAACATCCGCCGCTACACCCAGTCGCGCCCCGCCCTGGCCATGGAGACGGCCAGCGTCTTCGTCTCCCGGGACGAGGACGGCCGCTACGTGGTGAGCGCCGGCAACGTGCTCGAGGCGGCCGACGGCGAAGCCCTGTTGCAGCGGGTCGAACCCCTGGCCCGGCTCGACAAGGACGGCCTCAAGGCCGCCTTCAAGACCCAGCTGCGCCAGCCCCGGGAAGCCCTGGACGGCAGCGCCGGCCTGGGCCTGATCGACATGGCCCGCAAGGCCTCGGCCCCCCTGCAATGCAGCCTGCGCCCCCTGGACGGCGGGCGCGCCTTCTTCAGCCTGCGGGTCGTGCTCTAGGAAAAAAACAACATGGACAATCTCGACATCCCCCAGACCAACGCCAGCCCGGCCATCCGGGCCGATTGGGAAGCCGGCCTGATCGCCATGCAGGGCGACTCCTATCCGGAAAACTCCTTCGAACTGTTCCAGCCCCTGATCGACTGGGTCGAAGCCTACCTGGCCCAGCCCGAACGCCCCCTGCGCCTGGAACTGGAACTGCTGTACCTCAACACCAGCAGCATCCGCGCCCTCATGGACATCCTGGACCTGCTCGAAGAAGCCCACCGCAAGGGCCGCCAGGTCAGCGTGCGCTGGTCCTACGACGGCGCCAACGAACGGGTGGGCGAACTGGCCGCCGAGTTCAAGGAAGACTGCACCTTCCCCTTCGACATCGCGGCCAAGGTCTGACATGTCCGAGATCCCGGACCTGGAAGCCCGCATCGAAGCCCTGCTGCGCGACAACGCCGCCGATCCGGCCGTGCTGGCGCTGCTGCAGGAGCTGTACGACCGCTACCGCACCCAGGAACGGCTGCTGGACCGGCTGACCCATATTTCCGACCGCTTCCAGCGGGCCGAGCGGGACCGGGGCCAGTCCTACGCCGAGAACTACCAGCGCAAGGTGCGCCAGATCGAAAAGATCGTGCGCATCAGCGACCAGTACCAGTCCATGCTGCGGGACCTGAACGACCGTCTGCACACCATCTCCACCCAGGACGAACTCACCGGCCTGCCCAACCGCCGCTTCATGCAGGCCCGGCTGACCCAGGAAATCGCCCAGGCCGAGCGCAACGGCAGCGACTTCTGCATCGCCCTGGCCGACATCGACCGTTTCAAGGCCATCAACGACAGCTGCGGCCACGCCGCCGGCGACACTGCTCTGGCCCAGGTGGCCGAGGCCCTGGCCGGCAACCTGCGGGAATACGACGTCTGCGCCCGCTGGGGCGGCGAGGAATTCCTCATGCTCTTTCCCGGCTGCGGCGGCGAAGCCGCCCTGGTGCTGGGCGAGCGCATCCGCAATGCCATCGAGGCCGACGCCAGCCGCCGGCCGGACCTGCCCCCCATCACCGTCAGCATGGGCCTGACCCAGTTCCGCCCCGGCGAGAACCTGGACGCCACCCTGAAACGGGCCGACGACGCCCTCTACGCCGCCAAGGCAGCCGGACGCAATCGGGCCGTCCTGGCCTGAACCGGCGCCACCGGCTTTTGGTGCTATGCCAAAAGCCATGAAAGCAGACCTTCGGCATATCCCGAAAGCCTTAACTGGCGCGGTTCTCCGGCTTACAGACGGCTCCCGGCCGACTATCATGCAGGCATTCCGATTCGCCCCGTCGAGCCGCCATGTCCGTCATCCGCTCCCAGCGCCCGCTCCAGCCGCCGGCCAGGCTCTTCCGGCAGGAGGAATACCTCTTTGCCGCCCTGGCCCTGCCCGCCTCCGTCGCCTGGTTTTTCGCCACCTACTGGAGCGACGGCTGGATATGGGCCGCCCTGCCGCCTGCCGCACTATTGCTCCACTGCCTGCGCCATGCCCTGACCTCCCACCTGGAAGGCAACGGCGTCCGCATCACCACCCGCCAGTACCCGGACCTGCACGTGCGCCTCGAGCGCTGCTGCCGCAAGCTGGGCCTGGCCCGGGTGCCCCGGACCTACCTGATCCACGGCTGGAGCCGGCTGCACAGCCTCACCTGGCGCCTGCTGCGGCACCGCCTGGTGATGTTGCGGGCCGAACTGGTGGACGCCCTGGACAGCGATGTGGACGCGGTGGACTTCTATCTGGGGCGGGAACTGAGCCACCTGGCCCGGCCCCATGCCGGCTACGGCTGGTGGATCCTGCCCGCCCTGCCCCTGCCCCTGCTCAGCAGCGCCTACCGGCGGGCCAAGGAATACACGGCGGACCGCTGCGGCACCCTGTGCTGCCGCAGCCTGCACTCGTCCATCCGGGCCCTGGCCCTGCTGGCGGCGGGCCCCCGCCGCTGGCAGAACCTGGATGCCCACGCCTTCGTGGACCAGGCCGCCCATAGCGGCGGTTTCTGGATGTCTCTGCAGGAACTGACCGCCACCGCTCCCTGGCTGTGCAAACGCATGGCCCGCCTGCCGTCCCCGCCCATGGCCGTGCCCCGCCGCCACCTGCTGGCCTGGCCCGTGGCGGCGGTGCTGCCGGCAGTGGGCGGCGGCGGCTTCCTCGCCAACCTGGCCACCCTCGGCGTGCTCGGGCTGAGCCTCATGCTGGTGGCCCTGCCGGCCTACGAGGACTACCGCCACAGCACGGTGTACCACCCCCTCTTCTCCTATGCCCACAACCTGGCCCAGGCTGCCAAGATCCGCTACGAGGCGGAGCACACCCTGACCGCCACCCCTGCCGAGCTGGGCTTCGGCCGCCTGCCCCTGGGCATCGCCCGGGTGCACATGGACGAGGAAAACGGCCGCATCACCCTGGGCCTGACGGAAGGCAGCAACATCGTCTATTACCCCTACCTGGACACGGCCGCCCGCATCGTCTGGCGCTGCACCACCACCCTGCCGCGCCAGCACATCCCCTGGGACAGCCGCTGCAACAGCAGTTCCGAGGACGGTTCCGCCCCCATCGCCTGGCTGCGGCAACTGGCCCGGCTGTAGGTCCTTCGGCGCCGGCCGCCGCGGCCTTTTCCTTGGGGCGAGGTGCCGCCGGCGGTACAATGGCGGCCTTCACCGCCCTGGGCGGCCGCCCGCACCGATCGAGCCGATGACCATGAACTTCCGCCAATCCCTCGCTGCCGCCTGGCAGAAAAACAACTCCCTCCTCTGCGTCGGCCTGGACCCGGACCCGGCCAAGTTCCCCGCCCACCTGCAGGGCCGCGACGACGCCATCTTCGAGTTCTGCAAGAGCATCGTGGACGCCACCGCCGACCTGGTATGCAGCTTCAAGCCCCAGATCGCCTACTTCGCCGCCCGCCGCGCCGAAGACCAGCTGGAAGCCCTGATCGCCCACATCCATGAGCGGCACCCGGGCATCCCGGTGGTCCTGGATTCCAAGCGGGGCGACATCGGCAGCACCGCCGAGCAGTACGCGGTGGAAGCCTTCGAGCGCTTCGGCGCCGACGCCGTCACCATCAACCCCTACATGGGCAAGGATTCCGTGGAGCCCTACCTGGCCTACCCGGACAAGGGCGTGATCCTGCTTTGCCGCACTTCCAACCCCGGCGGCAGCGACCTGCAATTCCTCGAAATTGGCAACAGCGGCGGCGAAAAGCTGTTCGAGCGCGTCGCCCGCCTGGTGGCCACGGAATGGAACACCACCGGCCAGTGCGCCCTGGTGGTGGGCGCCACCTTCCCCGCCGAAATCGCCCGGGTGCGGCAACTGACCTGCGACCTGCCCCTGCTGGTGCCCGGCATCGGCGCCCAGGGCGGCGACATCGAAGCCACCGTCAAGGCCGGTCGCACCGCCGACGGCACCGGCCTGATGATCAATTCCTCCCGCGCCATTCTCTACGCCGGCAAGGGCGAGGACTTCGCCGCTGCCGCCCGCCGGGTGGCCCTGGAAACCCGGGACGCCATCAACCGCTATCGCTGAGAAGCAGGCGGGACGGCCATGCCGGCGATGGCATGGCCGTCAGGCAGGAAACACGCCCCTTCCCGGGCACCATTGCCGGAGGATGCCGTCCTTATTGCCTTTTCAGCAACCGCCCTGCACTCCCCCGCTGTCCATTCGCTGCAGCGCCACCCCCGGCCTTTTTCCTCTCCTTCCGGATCGCCCATGAAACGCCTCCTGCTGCCCCTCCTGGCCCTCGCCGCCTGGCCCGCCCTGGCGGCGCCGCGCCATCTGCCGGTTCCCGGCGGGGTGGCGGTGGTGCCGCTGCAGGCCCCTGCCGGCAAGGCGCCCAGGGCCTTCTTCGGTGACACGCCCCTGGCCGTGGTGCGGGAAGAGGGGCGCTGGCTGGCCCTGCTCGGCATTCCCCTGGAGACGCCGCCGGGGCGCCTCAGCCTGCGTCTGGAAGGCAGCGACGCAGCCACGGCCGAGGTGGAGGTGCGGGCCAAGGACTATCCGGTGCAACGCCTGACTGTGCGCAACCCGCGCCACGTCAATCCGACACCGGAAGACGAGCTGCGCATCGCCCGGGAGCAGGAAATCCAGGACCGCCTCAAGCGCCACTTCGCCGCCACGGCGCCGGCCACCGCCTTCCGCCTGCCCGCCGACGGGCGCCTCTCCTCCCGCTTCGGCCTGCGCCGCTTTTTCAACGGCGAGCCGCGCCGGCCCCATGCCGGCCTCGACGTGGCCGCGGGCAGCGGCGCCCCGGTGCGGGCCGCCGCCCCCGGCACCGTGGTCAACACGGACAACTTCTTCTTCAACGGCAACACCGTGTTCGTGGACCATGGCCAGGGCCTGATCAGCGCCCACATGCACCTCTCCCGCGTGGACGTGAAGGAAGGCCAACGGGTGGCCCAGGGCGAACAGCTGGGCGCCGTCGGCGCCACCGGCCGGGTCACCGGCCCCCACCTGCACTGGGCCGTGTTCCTCAACGGCACGGCGGTGGATCCCGAACTGTTCCTGCCCCCCGCCAAGGGCCGATAAAAAAAGGCGCCCGCGGGCGCCTTCTCCTGGCTGGGCCGGACCTCAGCCCTTGGGCTTGGCCGGCGTGCTCATCTGCTTGCCCTCATCCTTGGCCTTGTCGCCAGGACAGGCCAGGGCCGATACACTGACAGCCGCCAGCAGCACGGCCAACACACTCGCGCACCACTTTTGCATGGACCACTCCTTCCCACGTTGAGGAAGCCGTTGGACGCCGCCCGCTGCAGGCGGTTCCTCCAGCAAGCCGCCCCGACCATGGACACCCAGACCATCCACCTGCACCTCAAGGCACCGCCCAAGCCCGACGCCGGCCAGCCCTGCAACGGTTGCGGCGTCTGCTGCGCGGCCGAGACCTGCCCCCTGGCCAGGCTGCGCTTCCGCCGGCGGCAGGGCCCCTGCCCGGCCCTGGAATGGCTGGCGGAGGAAGCCTGCTACCGCTGCGGCCTGCTGCGCCGCCCCCACCATTACTGGCCGGGGCTGCCGGCCTGGGCCGAAGGCATGGCGCGGCGCCTGACCCGGCGCTGGATCGCCGCCGGCAGCGCCTGCGACAGCCAGGCGCAGATCGCCCCGTAGGCGCGCCGCCAAGGCAGAGATAGGGAGTAGGTCTCGGGCTGCCACCACAGCAGCGTGGCGCCGCCATCCTCGCCCCGCAGCTCGAGGACGCCGTGTTCCGACCAGTCGCACCATTCCTCCGCCCCCAGCCGCCGCTGCGGCCACCACACCCGGGCCCCCAGCCAGCGGGGCGGCCCCTGCACCGTCACCCGCCCGGCCGCCACCCACAGGCGGCAGCCGGGCTGCACCGCCAGTTGCATCACCATGCCGGCGGCCAGGTCGATGGACTGGGCCTGCTCCTGCCCTTGCGGCCCCCGTTGCACCTGTTGCCGGCTTACCTGTCTCGATTCCATGACCGTTCTCCGCGAGTTGATGGGACGGCCTCCATCCTAGAGAGAGCCCCATCGGCGCGGCAGGCACAGGCGCTGCCCGGGAGAACCGCTACAGACACCGGCTTTCTCCATCTGTTATGGTGCAAATCCCGGCCATCTATATCTGGCCGCCGCCCCCGCCACAGGAGAACATGGGCCATGGACACCGCCCTCCCCCTCTACCAGCGTCTCGCCACCCACTACCGGGAGGCCATCGCCCACGGCTCCCTGCTGGTGGGCGACCGCTTTCCCTCGGTGCGCGCCCTCATGGGCCGCCACGGCGTCAGCCTAAGCACGGCGGTGCAGGTGTGCCGCCAGCTGGAACAGGAAGGCTGGCTGGAGGCGCGGCCCCGTTCCGGCAATTTCGTCCGCC
>NZ_JBXAST010000030.1:0-40008 GCF_058809645.1 Azospira sp. MPR-E4
CTGCCCATTCTCTCGACGCCCGCAGCCGCCCCCCCGGAGGCCGCTCCCCTGACCCGCTACAGCCCCATTCCCTGGGGTCTGGTGATCGTCCTTTCCCTGCTTTTCGTCGTGGTCTGGCTGCTGCCGCCCCTGGGCGGCCTCAAGCAGAGCGACACCATCTTCCCCCTGACCCTGCACACGGTGATGGAGAGCTTCTCCTTCGTCGTCTCCGTGCTGGTCTTCGCCGTCTCCTGGCATGCCTACAGCCGGGAGCGGGCGGGCAACCTGATGATCCTGGCCTGCGGCTTCCTCGCCGTGGCCCTGCTGGATTTCGGCCATACCCTCTCCTACCGGGGCATGCCCGACTTCGTCACCCCCTCCTCGCCCCAGAAGGCCATCATCTTCTGGCTGGCGGCCCGCTACGTGGCGGCCCTGACCCTGCTCACCATCGCCCTGCGCCCCTGGCAGCCCCTGGCCCGCCCCCGGGACCGCTACCGGCTGATGCTGTGGGCCCTGCTGGTGACCGCCGCGGTGTTCGTCTCGGAGCTTTACCTGCCGGATTTCTGGCCCACCATGTTCGTGCCCGGGGTGGGCCTCACCGGTCTCAAGATCGCCGCCGAATACGGCCTCATCGCCATCCTCGGCGCCACCGCGGTGATCCTCTATCCGAAGACCCAGGGCAAGCCCGCCTTCGACGCCGCCAACCTGTTCACCGCGGTGCTCATCACCATCCTCTCGGAGCTGTGCTTCACCCTGTACTCCAACGTCAATGACGTGTTCCAGCTGCTCGGCCATACCTACAAGGTCATCGCCTATTTCTGGATCTACAAGGCGGTGTTCGTCTCCAGCGTGCGCGACCCCTACCTGCGCCTGAGCCTGGAGATGGCGGAGCGCCAGGCGGCGGAGGCGCGCATCCAGTTCCTCGCCTACCACGATCCCCTGACCGAGCTGCCCAACCGCATCCTGGTGCGGGAGCGCTTCGAGCGGGCGGCGGAGCGGGCCCGGGTCCAGTCCTCCCGGGTGGGGCTGGTCTATATCGACCTGGACAATTTCAAGACGGTGAACGACTCCCTCGGCCATACCCTGGGCGACCTGCTGCTGCAGGGCATCGGCCAGCGCCTGCAGTCCCTGGTGCCGGCCGGCAGCACGGTCAGCCGCCAGGGCGGCGACGAATTCCTCATCTTGCTGGAAGACGTGGAGCGGCCCCGGGAAGTGGAGAGCCTGGTGAACCGCATCGTCGAGCAGATGCAGCAGCCCTTCGCGATCCAGGACCACGACCTGTCCACCTCCGTTTCCATCGGCGTTTCCCTTTTCCCCGACGACGGCGGCGATTTCGACACCCTGCTGAAAAAGGCGGATACGGCCATGTACCGGGCCAAGGGCGCCGGCCGCAACGGCTATCGCTTTTTCGACCGGGAAATGGACAAGGATGTGGGCGAGCGCCTGCGCCTGAGCAACGACCTGCGCCTGGCCCTGGCGCGCAACGAGTTCGTGCTGCACTACCAGCCCCAGATCGATTTGCGCACCCAGGAAGTGATCGGCGCCGAGGCCCTGATCCGCTGGCAGCATCCGGAACTGGGCCTGCTGGCCCCGGGCCGCTTCATCGGCATCGCCGAGGACACGGGCCTGATCGTGCCCATCGGCGAATGGGTGATCCGCATGGCCTGCCATCAGGCCGCTGCCTGGCAGCGGGCCGGCCTGCCGCCCCTGGTGGTGGCGGTCAATCTTTCCGCCGTGCAGTTCATGCGCGGCGACCTGGTGGGCACGGTGGCCAGCGCCCTGGCCACCTCTGCCCTGCCTTCCCGCTGTCTGGAACTGGAACTGACCGAATCGATCCTGATCCAGGATGCGGAGAACATCCTGGGCACGGTGCAGCGCCTCAACGCCATCGGTGTGCAGATGTCCATCGACGACTTCGGCACCGGCTATTCCAGCCTTTCCTACCTGAAGCGCTTCGCCGTGGACAAGCTGAAGGTGGACCAGTCCTTCGTGCGCGACCTCTGCAGCGATCCGGACGACGCCGCCATCGTGCGGGCCATCATCCAGCTGGCCCGCAGCCTGGGCCTGAAGACCATCGCCGAAGGGGTGGAAACGGCGGAAATCCTCGCCCTGCTGCAGGAGTTGGGGTGCGACGAAGCCCAGGGCTACTACTTCGCCAAGCCCCTGCCGGCGGACAACTTCAGCGCCTTCCTCAGCCAGCGCCTGTCCTGACGGCCCGGCGCTGCCGCAGCGCCGGCAGCCCCCATTTCCCCCAACTGAAAACTACTGCCGCACTTCCCGGATGTTGTCGGGCGGCAGGAACTCGCCGCTGCTGCGGAAGGGATTGATGTCCAGGCCGCCGCGCCGGGTGTAGCGGGCATACACGGCCAGGGACTGGGGCGCGCAGCGGGCGCTGATGTCGCAGAAGATGCGCTCCACGCACTGCTCATGGAACTCGTTGTGGCCGCGGAAGGAGACGATGTAGCGCAGCAGGGCGGCGCGGTCGATGGCCGGGCCCCGGTAGCGCACCACTACCATGCCCCAGTCGGGCTGGCCGGTGACCAGGCAGTTGGACTTGAGCAGGTGGGAATAGAGGGTTTCCTCGACGCAGCGGCCGGCATCGGCCTGCAGCAGTTCCGGCGCCGGCTGGTAGCGGTCGCACTCGATGTCCAGCTCGTCAAGCAGGATGCCCGAGGGGTAATCCACCCGGGGCCGCGGCTGCCCTGCCAGAGGCTCCAGCTGCACCGTCACCTGGCCGCCGGCGGCGGCGGAAAGATCCCGGGCCAGGGTGGCGGCCACCGTTGCGGCATCGGCGAAGGGGCTCTGGTTGAAGGAATTCAGGTACAGCTTGAAGGACTTGGATTCGATCAGGTGCGGCGTCTGCGCCGGGATGCGGAAGGTGCCCAGGGCCACCACCGGCTTGCCCCGGGGATTGAGCCAGGAAATCTCGTAGGCGTTCCACAGGTCCTCGCCGACGAAGGGCAGGCGGGCCGGGTCGATGCCGATCTCGTCCCGCTTCAGCTGGCGGGGAATGGGAAAGAGCAGTTCCGGGGCGTAATGGCAGCGGTACTCGCTGGCCTTGCCGAGGGGGGAGAGGGCGCTGGGATCGATGGTCATGGGGCGGATTTTACCCCCAGGCGGAGGTAGGCCCCAGCATCGGCCGTGAGCGCCGCCTAGAGCAGCACGTAGCCCTGGGGCTGCAGCAGGGGCGGCAGGTCGGTCTCGCCCAGGGCTTCGCCCAGGTCCCCTTCCAGCATGCGCACCATGGCGTCCAGGGGCAGGTCGTTTTCCAGGGTGCCGAAGGGCTCTTCCAGTTCGTCCCCCAGCGCGTCCAGGCCGAAGAAGGTGTAGGCCAGCACCGCCGTCAGCAGGGGCGTGGCCCAGCCGACGGAACGGGCCAGGCCGAAGGGCAGCAGCAGGCAGAAGAGGTGGGCGGTGCGGTGCAGCAGCAGGGTGTAGGCGAAGGGCAGGGGAGTGAAGCGGATGCGTTCACAGGCGGCCTGGATGCCGGAGAGGGCGTGCAGGCGCTGGGTCAGGCCCTGGTAGACGATGTCGCCGAGGCCGTCCCGTTGCCGGGCCTGGACCAGGTCGTGGCCGCACTGGCGCAGCAGAGCATCGGCCGGATTGCGGCTCTGGGCAAGGCGCTCGGCCTCGCCGGGAGGCAGGAAGGGTGCGGCTTCCAGGGCTGCGTCCCGGCCCCGCAGACGGGCGGCCAGGGCGTGGGCGAAGGCCAGGCTGCGGCGCACCAGGAGGCGCCGGGGTTCCGCCTCCAGCACCAGGCTTTCCCGGGCCAGGGAGCGCAGTTCGACGATGAGGCCGCCCCACTGCTTGCGTGCTTCCCACCAGCGGTCGTAGCAGGCGCTGTTGCGAAAGCCGAGGAAGATGGAAAAGGCCAGGCCGAGCAGGGCGAAGGGGGCGGCGGAATAGTCGGGGAAGAGGTGGCCGAAGTGCTGGGCGCCCCAGGTGATGAGCACGGCGAAGCTGGTGGTGAAGACGATCTGGGGCAGCACGTGGGGCACCACCGAGCCGCGCCAGATGAAAAAGAGACGGAGCAGGCTGGGGCGTTCGCGGACGATCATATCGAGGCAGTCGGTGGAGTGGTGGTCGGGGTGGCGCTGGTGGCGCTCGCCAGTGCGGCCAGGCCGGGCAGGGCGGCGCGGGCGTTGGCGCCGGTGGCGGCGATCAGCGCGGCTGTGGGCATGCCCCGCAGCTCGGCCAGGAGGGCGGCGAAGCGGGGCAGGTAGGCGGGCTTGTTGCGCCGGTCCGGGCTCTCCGCGGTGAGAAAGGCCGGGGGAATGTCGGGGGCGTCCGTTTCCAGGACCAGGGCTTCCAGGGGCAGGGTGGCGGCCAGTTCCCGGATGCGGGTGGAGCCGCTGAAGGTCATGGCGCCGCCGAAGCCCAGCTTGAAGCCGAGCTTGATGAATTCGTCGGCCTGCTGCCGGCTGCCGTTGAAGGCATGGGCGATGCCGCCCCGGGGCCGGTAGCGGCGCAGCTGCTTGAGAATGGGGTCCAGGGCCCGGCGCACGTGGAGAATCACCGGCAGGTCGAACTCCACGGCAAGCTTCAGCTGTTCGGCGAAGAAGTGCTGCTGCCGCGCCAGGGCCTCGCCCTGCTGCAGTTCGGGCACGTACAGGTCGAGGCCGATCTCGCCCACTGCCAGCGGCGGCAGGGGGCCATCCCGCTCCTCGGCCAGCCAGCGGCGCAGGGTGGAGAGGTCTTCCTCCCGGGCCGCCGGCGTGTACAGGGGATGGATGCCGTAGGCGGGTGCGCAGCCCGGGTAGGCGAGGCAGCAGGCGCGCACCTCGGCGAAGGTGGCGGCGGCCACGGCCGGCACCACCATGGCCTGGACGCCAACCGCGACGCCATCCTTGAAGATGGCATCCCGGTCAGCGGCGAATTCCGCCGCGTCCAGGTGGCAGTGGGTGTCGATCAGCATGGAATCTGGCTGTCCGGGCAGGTCGGGCGGAGAGTCCCGCCCTGCCTCACTTCTGGCCGAAGGCCGGTTTGCGCTTTTCCAGGAAGGCGCCCAGGCCTTCGGCGAAGTCGGGATGGACGGAGCAGGCGGCGAAGTTGCCCTGTTCGGCGAACAGCTGCTCCGGCAGGGAATTGCCGCTGGAAGCCTGCAGCAGGGCCTTGGTGCGGGCCAGGGCCTGGCGCGGGCCGGCGGCCAGGCGGCGGGCCAGCTTGGCGCTCTCGGCCTCCAGCTCGGCGGCGGGCACCACCCGGTTGATGAGGCCCCACTCCCTGGCCTGGGCGGCATCGAAACGGTCCCCCAGCAGGGCGATCTCGGCGGCCCGCTTGGCCCCCACGGCCCGGGGCAGGAACCAGGTGGCGCCGCCGTCGGGGGAGAGGCCGATGTGGCAGTAGGCCAGGGTGAAATAGGCGTTGTCGGCGGCCACCGCCAGGTCGCAGGCCAGCATCAGGGACAGGCCGAAGCCGGCGGCGGCGCCGCTGACCGAGGCCAGCACCGGCTTGCCCATGCGGCGTACCTGCAGGGTGGTGGCGTGCACGGCGGCGATGGTCTGTTCGAAGAGGGCCTGGCGTTCCGCCGGGGGCAGGGCCAGCTGGCTGTGGAACCACTTCAGGTCGCCGCCGGCCATGAAGTGCTCGCCGCCGCGCAGGACCACGGCGCCGACGGCTTCGTCGTGCTCGGCTCGGGCGGTGGCGGCGCGCAGGTCCTCGATCATGGCCAGGTTGAGGGCGTTGAGGGCCTCGGGGCGGTTCAGGGTCAGGGTCAGGACCCCGTCCTCCAGGTGGGAAAGCACGGTGCTCATGGGTTGTCTCCTTTGGGTGGTGGTTTTTATGGTTTTATTGTTTTGTCGTTCCGAGGAACGGGAAGTCCGCTTCCGGCCGTTTGCCGGAAATGAGGTCCGCCAGGGCCGCGGCGGAGCCGCAGGACAGGGTCCAGCCCAGGGTGCCGTGGCCGGTGTTGAGCCACAGGTTGGGCAGGCGGGTGCGGCCGATGAGGGGCACGTTGGAGGGCGTCACCGGGCGCAGGCCGCACCAGTAGAGCGGGTCGCCGTCGGGGCGCAGCTGGGGGAACAGTTCCAGGGCGCGCCGCAGCAGGGCCTCGCAGCGCACCGGGGTGAGCTCCAGGTTGTGGCCGTTGAACTCCGCCGTGCCGGCCACCCGCAGGCGGTTGCCGAGGCGGGACATGACGATCTTGCGTTCGTCGTCGGTGATGCTGACGCTGGGGGCGACGCTGTCCGGGGAGAGGGCGATGGTGGCGGAATAACCCTTGCCCGGATAGACGCAGGCCTTGACCCCGGCGGGCTTGAGCAGGGCCGGGGAATAGCTGCCCAGGGCCACCACGTAGGCGTCGGCCAGGAGCAGGTCGCCGCCGGCGACGACGCCGGCCACCCGGCCGCCGGCGCTGGCAATCTTCTCCACCGGGCAGTTGTAGCGGAACTGCACGCCCCGGGCGGCGGCGGCCTCGGCCAGGCGCTGGGTGAAGCGGTGGGCGTCGCCGGATTCGTCGCTGGGGGTGTAGTCGCCACCAGCCAGGCGCCCTTGCACCGCGGCCAGGGCCGGCTCGATGGCGACGCAGCGGGCAGCGTCCACCGGCTCCCGGTCCACCCCGAATTCCCGCATCAGGGCGGCGGCGTGGCAGGCGGCCTCGAACTCGGCGGCCTGGGTGAAGATGTGCAGGATGCCCTGGCAGCGCTGGTCGTAGTCCAGGGGCAGGGTCTGGCGCAGGGCCTGCAGCCGCTGCCGGCTGTAGAGGGCGAGGGCGATGATGTCGCGGATGTTGCGGCGGGTGGCCCCGGGCGGGCAGTTGGCGAGGAAGCGCAGGCTCCAGGCGAAGAGGGCCGGGTCGTAGCGCAGGCGGAAGAGCAGGGGGGCGTCTTCCTTGCCCAGCCATTCCAGGGCCTTGAAGGGGGCCCGGGGATTGGCCCAGGGCTCGGCGTGGCAGACGGAAATCTGGCCGCCGTTGGCGAAGCTGGTTTCCAGGGCGGCGCCGGGCTGGCGGTCCACCACCGTGACTTCGTGGCCGGCCTCGGCCAGGAACCAGGCACTGGTGACGCCGACGACGCCGGCGCCGAGGACGAGAACACGCACCCGGCCTATTCCTCCTGGCGTTCCCGGGTGATGCGCACCACTTCGGGAATCAGGCGCACGGCCCGCAGGACCCGGGCCAGGTGGGCCCGGTTGGCCACCTGCACGGTGAAGTTGAGGGTGGTGTAGAAGCCCGGATCGGGGGCCATGGAGACCTTCTCGATGTTGGAGCCGGACTCGGCGATCTCGGTGGCCACCTTGGCCAGCACGCCGCGGGCGTTGCGGGCGGCAACGTGGATGTCCACGTCGAACAGCTTGCCCGGTTCCGGTTCCCACTCCACGTCGATCCAGCGCTGGGGTTCGGCACTGCGGGACTTGCGGATGACGGCGCAGTCATGGGTATGCACCACCAGGCCCTGGCCCTTCTTGATGGAGCCGATGATGGGGTCGCCCGGGATCGGGCGGCAGCAATGGGCCAGCTGGATGGCCATGCCCTCGGTGCCGCGGATCACCACCGAGGTGTGGGGTGCCGGTTCCGCGTTGGGCAGGGCCGCCTCGTGGGCCAGCAGGCGGCGCGCCACCACGGCGGCCAGGCGCTTGCCCAGGCCGATATCGGTGTACACCTCCTTGACGGACTTGCTGCCCCCTTCCTTGAGCACCGCTTCCCAGCTGGCGTCCGGCAGTTCCGAGGGGGTGATGCCGAGGCCGAACAGTTCCTGGTTGAGCAGGCGCTCGCCCAGGGCGGCGGATTCCTCGTGCTGGCGGGTCTTCAGGAAGTGGCGGATCTTGCTGCGGGCGCGGCCGGTCTTCACATACGAGAGCCAGGCCGGATTGGGATTGGCATGGGCGGCGGTGACGATTTCCACCTGGTCGCCGCTGTTGAGCTCGCTGCGCAGTGGCATCAGCTCGTAGTTGATCTTGGCGGCGACGCAGCGGTTGCCCACGTCCGTGTGCACCGCGTAGGCGAAGTCCACCGGGGTGGCGCCCTTGGGCAGGGAGAAAATTTTGCCCTTGGGGGAAAAGACATAGACCTCGTCGGGGAAGAGGTCGATCTTGACGTGCTCGAAGAACTCGGCCGAGTCGCCGGCGGTGCTCTGCAGCTCCAGCAGGGACTGCAGCCAGCGGTGGGTCTGGTACTGCAGCTCGGCGGCGCTCTTCTCCGTGTCCTTGTACAGCCAGTGGGAGGCCACGCCCTCCTGGGCCATGTGGTGCATTTCCTCGGTGCGCAGCTGCACTTCCACCGGCATGCCGTAGGGGCCGATCAGGGTGGTGTGCAGGGACTGGTAGCCGTTGGCCTTGGGGATGGCGATGTAGTCCTTGAACTTGCCCGGCAGGGGCTTGTACAGGGCGTGCAGGGCGCCCAGGCCCAGGTAGCAGCTGGGCACGTCCTTGACCACCACGCGGAAGCCGTAGATGTCCAGCACCTGGGAGAAGGAGAGGCGCTTTTCCACCATCTTGCGGTAGATGGAATAGAGGCTCTTCTCCCGGCCGAAGACCTGGGCCTCGATGCCCGAGTCCCGCATCTTGCTCTGGACCCCGTCGAGAATCTTCGACAGCACCTCGCGCCGGTTGCCCCGGGCCGCCATGACGGCCTTCAGCAGCACCTGGTAGCGCATCGGGTGGGTGTGCTTGAAGGAGAGGTCCTGCAGCTCCCGGTAGACCGTGTTCAGCCCCAGCCGGTTGGCGATGGGGGCGTAGATCTCCAGGGTCTCCAGGGCGATGCGGCGGCGCTTGTCCGGACGCATGCAGCCCAGGGTCTGCATGTTGTGCAGACGGTCGGTGAGCTTGATGAGGATGACCCGCAGGTCCTTGGCCATGGCCAGGAGCATCTTGCGGAAGTTTTCTGCCTGGGCTTCCTGGTAGGAGGAGAACTCGATCTTGTCGAGCTTGGAGAGGCCGTCCACCAGGTCGGCCACGCCCTTGCCGAAGCGCTCGGTCAGCTCCTCCTTGGAGATGCCCGTGTCCTCCATGGTGTCGTGCAGGAGGGCGGCGATGATGGCGGTGGAATCCAGCCGCCATTCGGCAATGGCCCCGGCCACGGCCAGGGGGTGGGTGATGTAGGGTTCGCCGGAAAGGCGCTTCTGGCCCCGGTGGGCGGCTTCGCCGAAGGCAAAGGCCTCCTTGATCTTGGCGATCTCTTCCGGTTTCAGGTAGTCGAGGCTGTCCAGGAAGACCCGGTAGGCCGGGTCGTCGTTGAACGGGTAGGGGGTCGGCGGCGCCGCCGGGTCAGGTGCCGGCGCGAAGGGCGCGGCGGAAGATGCAGACGGTTTGGCCGGGGCGGGGTCGGTTGCAGTATCCATACCGGTTCACCTTACCCGCCCGGGCCCGGGGTCAGGCCTGACCGCGGTTGAGGATTTCCAGGCCGATCTGGCCGGCAGCCAGTTCGCGCAGGGCGATGACGGTGGGCTTGTCCTTGCTCGGTTCCTGCATGGGGGTGGAACCATTGGCGATCTGGCGGGCCCGGTAGGTGGCGGCCAGGGTCATCTGGAAGCGGTTGGGGATTTGTTTCAGGCAGTCTTCAACGGTAATGCGGGCCATGGTTCATCCAATCAAAAAGCGGAAAATTTAGAGCAGCGAGGCGAACAGCGAAGCGTGGCGTTCCTGCTGCACGGGAAGCTTCAAGCGCGTTGCGCGCACCACGGCCAGCAGGTCGCTGAGGGCCGTCTGCAGGTCGTTGTTAATAATAACATAGTCGAATTCCCCCACATGCCGCATCTCGTCGCGGGCAGCGGCCAGACGGCGGGCGATGACGTCCTCGCTGTCGGTGCCGCGGCCGGCCAGGCGGCGGGCCAGTTCTTCCATGGAGGGCGGTAGGATGAAGACGCCGATGGCGTCGCCGAACACCTTGCGCACCTGCTGGGCGCCCTGCCAGTCGATCTCCAGCAGCACGTCGCGGCCGGCGGCCAGCTGCTGTTCGATCCAGGTGCGGGAGGTGCCGTAGTAGTTGCCGTGCACCTCGGCCCATTCGAGGAACTCGCCCCGGTCCACCCGGGCCAGGAAATCGGCCACGTCGGTGAAGTGGTAGGCCTGGCCGTTCTCCTCCCCGGTGCGGGGCGCCCGGGTGGTGTGGGAGACGGAGAGGCCGATGGCCGGGTCGTTCTGCAGCAGCAGGCGGACCAGGGTGGTCTTGCCGGCGCCGGAGGGGGCGGTGACGATGTAGAGATGGCCGCTCATGCTGGCGTCCCTTTCCTTATTCGATGTTCTGGATCTGTTCGCGCATCTGCTCGATGAGCAGCTTCAGGTCCATGGAGGCCTTGGAGACTTCGCTGAGGACCGACTTGGAGCCCAGGGTGTTGGCCTCCCGGTTCAGTTCCTGCATGAGGAAGTCGAGGCGCTTGCCGGCGTTGCCGCCGGCCTTGAGGATGCGCTCCACCTCGGTGAGATGGGCCTGCAGGCGGGACAGTTCCTCGTCCACGTCGATACGGGTGGCGTACAGCACCACTTCCTGGCGCACCCGCTCGTCGTCGGCGCTGCCCAGGGCTTCCACCAGACGCTGCTTGAGCTTGTCCTGGTAGGCGGCCTGGGCCTGGGGAATGAGGGGGGCAACGGCGGCCACGGTGGCGCGGATTTTGTCCACCCGCTCCTGGATCATGGCGGCCAGCTTGGCGCCTTCCCGGGCCCGGCTGGCGGTGAAGTCCTCCAGGGCCTCCTTCAGGGTGGCCTGGACGGCGGCGTGCAGGGCGGCCGTATCCACCTCCGGCTCGCCCAGCATGCCGGGCCAGCGCAGCACTTCGGCCACCGACAGGGCGGCGGCGTTGGGCAGGGTCTGGCGTACCTGGCCTTCCAGGGCCTGCAACTGGGTCAGCAGGTCGGTGTTGATGGCCAGTTGGCGGTTCTGGCTCTGGCTGGCGACCAGGTTGAGGCGCAGTTCCACCTTGCCCCGGGCCAGCTTGACGGTGATGGCTTCGCGCAGGGCCGGCTCCAGCACCCGCAGGTCGTCCACGATGCGGAAATGGATGTCGAGGAAGCGGGAATTGACGCTGCGCAGTTCCAGGTGCAGGGAGCCGCCTGCCACTTCCCGGGTTTTGGCGGCATAGCCGGTCATACTGTAGATCATGGAATTCCTTGCTGTGTGGGGTGTGCCGGCCCGGACGGCGGGCCTGGGAGGGGCTTCTTGAGGCTTCTTTACAGTCCGTTGGCAAAGCCTGACAATGCGCGCAGTGCGCCTGAGGCGCTATCTTAGCTTCGGACTTCATGGCGTCACAAGCCAATCACCCCCTCCCTGCCGGATTCCAACTGGAAGACTACCGCATCGAAAAGCAGATTTCGGTCGGTGGTTTTTCCATTGTTTACCTGGCCCACGATGCCAGCGGCAAGGCGGTGGCCATCAAGGAATACCTGCCGGCCAGCCTGGCCCTGCGCTCCGAGGGGCAGACCAAGCCGGTCATTTCCCAGGAGCATCTTTCTGCCTTCCGCTACGGCATGAAATGCTTTTTCGAGGAAGGCCGGGCCCTGGCCAAGCTGAACCATCCCAACGTGATCCAGGTGCTGAATTTTTTCCGCGCCAACGACACGGTTTATATGGTCATGGAATACGAGCGGGGCCGCACCCTGCAGGAATTCATCCAGAAGCACCACGGCCACATCCACGAGAAATTCATCCGCGGCGTATTCACCCGCATGCTCAACGGCCTGCGCGAGGTGCACACCCACAAGCTGCTGCACCTGGACCTGAAACCGTCCAACATCTACCTGCGGGCCGACAATACGCCGGTGCTGATCGACTTCGGCGCCGCCCGCCAGACCCTGCATTCCGACACCCCCATGCTGAAGCCCATGTACACCCCGGGTTTCGCCTCCCCCGAGCACTACTTCAAGCGGGACGAACTGGGGCCCTGGAGCGACATCTATTCGGTGGGCGCCTCCATGTACTCCTGTCTGGCCGGGGCGGCGCCCCAGGCGGCCGATGCGCGCATGGAGAAGGATCAGCTGCAGCCCGCCTCGGTGCGCTGGGAGGGCCAGTATTCGGACCAGCTGCTGGAGACCATCGACTGGTGCCTGTGCCTCAACCACCTGTACCGCCCCCAGAGCGTCTTCGCCCTGCAGAAGGCCCTCACCGAGGCGGTGGACATGCCGGCCCAGGGGGCCGGCAAGACGGCGGAAAAGGAAGGATGGCTGGGCCATCTGGTGGGCAAGATCAAGGGAATGACTGCTAAATGAAATTCACCATCTACCAGGAAAGCCGCATCGGCAAGCGGCAGAACAACGAGGACCGGATCGCCTACTGCTACTCGCGGGAGGCGGTGCTGATGGTGGTGGCCGACGGCATGGGCGGGCACTACCACGGCGAGGTGGCCTCCCAGATCGCGGTGCAGACCCTGACCTCGGCCTTCCAGCGGGATGCCCAGCCGGAGATCGCCGACCCCTTCCTCTTCCTGCAGAAGGGCATGACCAACGCCCACCACGCCATCCTGGACTATTCCCAGGAGCACCGGCTGAAGGATTCGCCGCGCACCACCTGCGTCGCCTGCCTGATCCAGGACAACATCGCCTACTGGGCCCACGTCGGCGATTCCCGCCTCTACCACATGCGCGACGGCAAGGTGCTGGCGGTGACCCGGGACCATTCCCGGGTGCGCCTGCTGATGGACGAGGGCCTCATCAGCGAGGCCCAGGCCGCCACCCACCCGGACCGCAACAAGGTGTATAGCTGCCTGGGGGGCGAAAACCCGCCGGAAATCGAGTTCTCCCGCAAGACCCCCCTGGAAGTGGGGGATGTCCTGGTGCTGTGCACCGACGGCCTGTGGGGGCCCCTGCCGGCCGATGTCATGGCCGCCTCCCTGAAGGGGGCCAACCTGATGCAGGCCGTGCCCATGCTGCTCAACCAGGCGGAAATCCGCTCCGGCCCCTACGGCGACAATCTTTCCGTGGTGGCGGTGCGCTGGGAGCAGAGCTACAGCGAGGAAGCCTCCAGCACGGTGATGACCCAGACCATGCCCCTGGACGCGGTGACCACCAAGCTCGGCGAATTCGGTCGGGACCCGGCCTACAAGACCGATCTTTCCGACGACGAGATCGAAAAGGCCATCGACGAAATCCGCGCCGCCATCCAGAAATTCTCCAAATAAGGAAGTTCCATGCGTCCCAGCCAACGTGCCGCCGACCAGCTGCGCCAAGTCCGCATCACCCGCCGTTTCACCCGCCATGCCGAAGGTTCGGTGCTGGTGGAAATGGGCGACACCAAGGTGCTGTGCACCGCCAGCATCGAGGAAAACCTGCCGCCCTTCCTGCGCGGCAAGGGCCAGGGCTGGGTCACCGCCGAATACGGCATGCTGCCCCGCTCCACCCACACCCGCAGTTCCCGGGAAGCGGCCAAGGGCAAGCAGACCGGCCGCACCCAGGAAATCCAGCGCCTCATCGGCCGTTCCCTGCGCGCCGTCACCGATCTCAAGGCCCTGGGCGAGCGCCAGATCACCCTGGACTGCGACGTGCTGCAGGCCGACGGCGGCACCCGCTGTGCCTCCATCACCGGCGCCTGGGTGGCCCTGTGGGACGCCTGCCAGTCCCTGGTGGCCGCCGGCAAGCTGAGCGAGAACCCCCTCAAGGAACACGTGGCCGCCATCTCCGTCGGCATCTACAAGGGCACCCCGGTGCTGGATCTGGACTACCCGGAAGATTCCGACTGCGATACCGACATGAACGTGATCATGACCGGCAGCGGCGGCCTGGTGGAAGTCCAGGGCACGGCCGAAGGCGAGCCCTTCTCCCGGCAGCAGATGAATGTGCTGCTGGACCTGGCCGAAGCCGGCATCCGCCAGCTCATCCACGCCCAGGAAACCGCCCTGGCGGATTGATTCGGAGCCCGTCATGGCCCAGGAAACCTCCCGCGACCCGATCAAGGCCCTGCTCGACGATCTGGAACAGTCCATCGCCGATTTCGATCAGCGCCTGGAATTGGCGACCCAGCCGCCCGCTCCTTCCGGCCTGCAGGGTACCGATAGCATCTTTCCGCCCATCGAGCCCGAGGCCAAGCGCCAGTTGCCGCCATCGCCTGGCGCCAGTAGCGCAGGCATAGCCGGTACCGTCGCCGCAGCACCCGAGGCGCCGACGGTGGACCTGCTGGCCGAACTGGCCCAGGCGGCGGCAAGCCGCACGGTGGATGACGCAGAGGAACAGCGCCGCCAGCAGGCCGTGACCGAGCGCCTGCACCAGGACCTGAAGTCCATCTTCGACTATCTCAACCAGCTCATCCGCCACGCCAACACCATCAAGCCCGCCTTGCCCCGCGTTTATCGGCTGGATGCGCGCAACAGCTTCTCCCAGCTGGCCTGGTGCGATGGTTTCGTCGATTACCGCAGTACCAGCCGCTTTGACCGCAGCTACTACGAGCAGATCCTTTTCCAGGTGCGCTATCAGGCACCGACGCCCCTGACGGCCGTCTGTCCCGTGGACAAGACGGCCATGCTCAAGCGCGAACTGGAGCTGGTGAATCTGCGCATCGAGCGAGACGAGACGGTGATGTTGCCGGAGGGTGGGCCCGGCGTGCGTTATGTCCTGCCCGATGCTATTCCCCTGAATCTTTCAATACAGGCCGATTTTGCGGCCGGTGACCTGCTCCTGCGTTGCCGCAATGCCGGCAACTTCGGCCCTACTGCCTACCGTCTGCCGGGCGGGAGCATCACCCGGCCCCTGCTCGACGGCATCGGCCTGGTGCTGCTGGGCCGTAGCGACACCATGCCCAAGGAACTGCAACGCATTCCCTACCAACGGATCAACTGAGTCCCATGCAAAAGATTGTCCTCGCCTCCAACAATGCCAAGAAGCTCAAGGAACTGTCGGCCCTGCTGACGCCCCTGGGCATCCAGCTCATTCCCCAGGGCGAGCTGGGGGTGCCGGAGGCGGAGGAGCCTCACCACACCTTCCTCGAAAACGCCCTGGCCAAGGCCCGCCATGCGGCCCAGCTGACCGGCCTGCCGGCCCTGGCCGACGACTCCGGCCTGTGCGTCAAGGCTCTGGGCGGCGCTCCCGGAGTGCAGTCGGCCCGCTACGCCGGTGAGCCCAAGTCCGATGCCCGCAACAACGAGAAGCTGCTGGCGGCCCTCACGGGCGTGGCCGACCGCCGCGCCCACTTCGTCTCCCTGCTGGTGCTGGTGCGCCACGGCGACGACCCCCAGCCCCTGGTGGCCGAGGGCGAGTGGCACGGCGAGATCATCGACCAGTACCGGGGCGAGGGCGGCTTCGGTTACGACCCCCTGTTCTACGTGCCGGCGGAGAAGGCGACGGCGGCCGAACTCTCCGCCGAGGTGAAGAACCGTCTCTCCCATCGTGGCCAGGCCATGGCCCGGCTGCTGGAACGCCTCAAGCTGGAACTGTGAGCCCGGCCGGCGCCGGGAAACCTTCCGGCGCTGCCGCGGTCCAGGGCAGGGTGTTCCGGTCTTGCCGCTCCGCGGCGGCCTGACTCAAAGCGCCTTCGTCCAGCCATCGCATCATGCCGCCTGCGGGCGGAAAGGTTTTCTTTCGTGTCGTCCCGTTCTTCCTCCCGCATCATTCCCATCGCCGTCGCCGGCAGCACCCGCGCTGGCGGCAGTCCCCTGCACTTCACCAGTCCGCCGCCCCTCTCGCTCTACATCCACGTGCCCTGGTGCGTGAGGAAGTGCCCCTATTGCGATTTCAACTCCCATGAGGCGCGGGCGGAGAACGACGAGGCCGCCTATGTGGCAGCCCTCGTTGCCGATCTGGAAAGCGCCCTGCCGTCGGTGTGGGGACGCAAGGTATCCACCATTTTCATCGGCGGTGGCACGCCCAGTCTGCTCTCCGGCGAGGCCCTGCACGAACTGCTGAACGCGGTGCGCATGCGCCTGCCCCTGCTGCCCGAGGCGGAGGTGACCCTGGAGGCCAACCCGGGCACCGCCGAGGCGGGCAAGTTCGCCGCCTTCCGGGCGGCCGGGGTGAATCGTCTGTCCCTCGGCATCCAGAGCTTCAACGACCGGCACCTTGAGGCCCTGGGTCGCATCCACGACAGCGCCGAGGCCAGGGCCGCCATCGAGCTGGCCAAGACCCACTTCGAGCGCTTCAACCTGGACCTGATGTACGGCCTGCCCCAGCAGTCCCAGGCCGAAGCGATGGCAGACCTGGAGACGGCCCTCTCCTTCGCGCCGCCCCATCTTTCCTGCTACCAGCTGACCCTGGAGCCCAATACCCTCTTTGCCGCCCGGCCGCCCCAGCTGCCCGAGGGCGACACCTGCGCCGACATGCAGGACGCCATCGAGGCCCGCCTGGCCGCCGCCGGCTACGTGCATTACGAAACCTCGGCTTTCGCCCGGCCCGGCTACCAGTGCCGGCACAACCTCAACTACTGGACCTTCGGCGACTACCTGGGCATCGGCGCCGGCGCCCACGGCAAGCTGACCCTGCCGGACCACAACGGTTTCTCGGTGCAACGCCAGATGCGCTGGAAGCAGCCCAAGCAGTACCTGGAGCAGGTGGCTGCCGGCCAGCCGGTGCAGGAGCAGCACGGCGTCGGGGCGGACGAGCTGCCCTTCGAATTTCTCATGAACGCCCTGCGCCTCAACCAGGGCTTCGATCCGGCCCTCTTCGAGCAGCGCACCGGCCTGCCCCTGCTGCTGGTGCGGGGCGAACTGGAAAAGGCGGCCCGGGAAGGGCTGTTGACCCTGGCACCGGGCTGCATCGCCCCGACCGAACGGGGCCGGCGCTTCCTCAACGCCCTGCTGGAACGCTTCCTGCCGGAAGCCTGAAAAGAACGCACTGGAGAAGCAGGAAGGACGCCGTTCTCCGCATCATTGCGGCGGAGAGTGGCGTCCTTCTTGTCTTCTGGCTGAGGTGCCTTAGAAACCCTGGGTATAGGTCAGGCGCCAGATGCGGGGTTCTGCCGGGTGGCTGTGCACATCCTCCACTTTCGCTGCTTCACCGCGCAGTTGGGACTCGTAGTAGTAGTCGATGTCGCTGGCCTTGCGGTTGAACAGGTTGAGCACTTCTAGGGTCAGCTGGCTCTTTGCGGCCAGCTTGTAGCCCACATTGAGATTGACCATCACCGAGCTGCCGGAACGCACCGAGTCGTCTTCGATCAGGGCCCGGGGGCCCAGATAGCGCAGGCGCAGGCCGCCGCGCCAGGGGCCCAGGTCGTGCACGGCGACACCGACCGAGGCGGTGCGTTCGACGGCGCCGGGAATGTACTTGCCGGCGGCATCGTCGTCGCGGAAGCGGGCCTTGGAGAGGGCGATGTCCGCATCCAGGGTCAGCCAGTCCCGGGGCGTCCAGTAGTTGGACCATTCCACGCCCTGGCGGTGGCTGGGGCGGCCGGCTTCGGTGGTGCCGGCGTCGCCGACGAAGAGCAGTTCCGAATCCAGGTCCAGGCGCCACAAGGCGACGCTGGTATTCCAGCCGGGGGCCGGGGCGCTGCGCCAGCCCACTTCCTGGCCCCGGGATTTGACCAAGGCCGGCACCCGGGACATGGGGGCGCCCGGGTTGGAGGGATCGACGCGGATGGTGGTGCCGCGGGCGTCGTTGCTGTGGAAGCCCTGGCCCCAGTTGTAATAGAACTCCTGGTTGGCGAAGGGGCCGAAAATGAGGGACAGCTTGGGGCTGGTGATGCCGTCGTTTTCTTTGCCGGAATTGGCGGCCAGGCTGGAATCCACCTTGAAGCGGTAGAGGTCGTGGCGCAGGCCGGCGACGCTGCGCAGCCAGTCGCTCCACTGGGCGCCCCACTGGCCGTAGAGGCCCAGACTGCCCTGGTTCACGCTGTCGCTGCGCACGGTGGACAGGCGCTGGCGGGCGGCGGTGCGGTACAGGCCCACGTTGTCGATGTCGTCCTGGCGGCCTTGCACGCCCCAGGTGAAGTCCCCTTCCTTGCCCAGCCACTGCACCGGCTGGCTGCGGCTCCAGCCGAAGCCGCCGTAACGGCGCCGGTCGGCCTGCTCGAACTGGTCGCCGTTGACCGGATCGTCCATGGCGTAGGTGAAGTTGGAGAAGAGGTTGAGCCGGTAGTCCACCAGATAGGCGTTGGCCCGGGTCTGCACCGCCCCGTCCTGCCGTGCCCACTGGCCGGAGAGGGAGAGGCGCCGGGTGTTGCCGCCGGCGGTGGGGTCCAGGCTGCCGTAGCGGTTCACCAGGCCCTGGTCCACGGCCCGTCGCGCCAGCTGGTCGGTGGAGGTCCAGTCGCCGTCGTAGGCCATGAAGGCCACCGAGTGGCCGTTGTTGCGCGTGCCTTCCGAATAGCGCAGCACGCCGTTGAGGCGCTTGTAGTGCTCCGGCACTTCCCAGGGACCGTCGTTGTGGAACACCTCCACGGCGCCCAGCCAGCGGCCGCCGCCGGCGGTTTCCTTGTCGGCGGCGGTGAGCAGGCGGCGGTAGCCGTTGCTGCCGAGGCCAATGCTGACGTAGTCCTCCGGCAGGGCGCGGCGGTAGTCGATGCGGGCGCTGCCGGCGGAGGAGAAGTCGCCATCCTCTGCGGCGTAGGGGCCCTTCTTGTACTGGATGCGCTCCACCAGCTCGGGGATGAGGAAGTTGAGGTCCAGGTAGCCGTGGCCGTGGGCGTGGGTCGGCAGGTTGATGGGCATGCCGTCGATGGCGACGGAGAAGTCGGTGCCGTGGTCCAGGTTGAAGCCGCGCAGGAAGTACTGGTTGGCTTTGCCGTCGCCGGCGTGCTGGGTGACGATGAGGCCGGGCACGGTTTCCAGCACTTCCGCCGGGCGCAGCAGGGGGCGGTTCTCCAGCTGCTTCGCCGTCACCGTGCCGACGCTGGCGGCGTCGGCGACGCCGATCAGGTCCTGGGCACCGGCCTTCACTTCGATCACGTCCAGGGTCGGCATGCCCGCAGCCCCTGCCTGGAGAGGCAATAGCAATGCGGCTCCCGGCAGGGCGCCGGCCAGCAGGGCCGTCCTTATTGCCGCCTGGAGGCGATGGTTTTGGCCAGGTGTGAAGATATTTTTATTTTTCATATCCGGGTGCGAGGGCAGTGGCAGGTGGTTGGATGACAGCGCAGGATAGGGGCGGGCGGTTCAGGCCGGCAGGGGCCGGCGGGCGAGGCGCAGGGCGAGCAGGAAGCTGGCGGCGATGATGCACACCAGGGCGAAGCCGAAGGCCAGTTCCTTGCCGTCGCTCCAGGCTTCCACCGCAGGGGAGAGCATCTTGGCGGCACCGAAGGCGGCCACCAGCAGGCTGACGGCGGAGACCACCAGGCCCATGACCCGGGAGGCCACCAGGGCCACCGTGTCGGCCCGGGCGATGAGGCGGGAGATCCACAGGCCGTTGATGCCGTCGGTGATGAGCATGCCCAGCATGAACAGCAGGGAAAGGCCCAGGGCGTGCTCCCAGCCGCCGTGGCGGGTGGCGGTGAAGGCGAAGAGGGCGGCCTGGGACAGGGTGTCGAAGGAGAGGGCAAAGAGGGCGCCGACGGCAGCCACCAGCAGGGGATGGCCGGCTTCGGTGAGGCGGCCAAGGAAGCGGCCCTTGATGCCGGCGGGGCGCACCATCTCGCCCGGAGCGGCGGCCAGCACGGCCCGCAGGTTCACGGCGCCGAGCAGGGTGAGGAAGGCAATGGAGATGAGGCCGCCCACCCATTCGAACCATTCGGGCACCTGCCACACGTCCGCCAGGGTGCCGACCGCCAGGGCGATGGCGACGACGATGGCGCCGTGGCCGAGGGAAAAGAGGGTGCCGCAGTAGCGCGCCAGGCCCGGGTTGCGCCGGCTGTTGAAGCGGGTGAGGCCGTCGATGGTGGCCAGGTGGTCGGCGTCGAAGCCGTGCTTCATGCCCAGGATCAACACCAGGGAAGCGAGGGCGAGCCAGTTGTCGGGCAGGGTATCCACGGGCCGTGAGGGGACCGCCGGCGGGCGGCAGAAGGTTAGAAAGTGTGAAGAATAAACTTTCCGTCACACGATTGGGGTTGACCTGGATCAGAAAGCGGCAGGGAAATCCGGGGCGACGGGCTCGATCCGCTCCACGGCCGGCCGGGCTGGGGCCGTGGGCAGGTGTGCCGGCAGCAGGGTGCCGCCGGGGGGCTTCAGGCGGCGGGGAGGTCCCGGGGCAGGGTCAGGCGGAACACGGCGCCGCCTTCGGGATGGTTGCTGGCGACGATGCGGCCGCCGTGGCGTTCGACGATGCCGTAGGAGATGGAAAGGCCCAGGCCCGTGCCTTCCCCCACCGGCTTGGTGGTGAAGAAGGGGTCGAAGAGGTGGCCCAGGGCTTCGTCGGGAATGCCGGGGCCGTTGTCGTGGAAGGTCAGGCGCAGTTCCCGCTCCCCCAGTTCGCCGCTGATCAGCAGCTCTCCCCCGGGCTGGGCGGCGGTGGCCTGCAGGGCGTTCTGCACCAGGTTCATCACCACCTGCTGCAGCTGCCCCGGGGAGCCCCGCAGGGGCAGCTCCGTCGGCAGCTCGGTGCGCACGGTAAAGCTGGGCGGGGCGCTCTTGGCCACCCAGCGCACCGCCCGCTGCACCACCTCGGCCAGGTTGAAACGTTCCGCCGCCTCCCGGTCCAGGGCGGAGAAACGCTTGAGGCCGTCCACGATGTCCCGGGTGCGCTCGGCCCCTTCGATCATGCCGTCGATGAGGGGGGACATGTCTTCCAGGATGCGGTCGATGCGCAGTTCGCTGCGCAGTTCCTCCAGTTCCGGGATGCAGTCGCAGCCCCGGTTGTGTACCGCTTCCAGATAGGTTTCCAGGCGCCCGGCGTAGCGCTTCAGGGCCAGCACATTGCCCAGCACGAAGCTGATGGGGTTGTTCAGTTCGTGGGCCACCCCGGCCACCAGGCGGCCGAGGGAGGCCATCTTTTCCGAGTGCAGCAGCTGCTGCTGGGTGCGCTTCAAGTCCTCGTGGGTCTGCCGCAGTTCCCGGTAGGCCCGGCGCAGTTCCCCCACCGGGCGGCCGGTGACCACCATGCCGATCAGCTTGCCGGTGCCGGAGAGGCGGGGCGTCCAGTTGAAGGAAACGGGTACGGCGCCGCCGTCCTCGGCCTGCAGGGGCAGCTCCACGTCCTGGGCGCCGTCGTGGCTCTGGCTGGCGAAGAAGCTGCGGGCCTTGTCCCGGGCCTTGTCGTCGGCGAAGAGGTCGAAGATGGAAGTGCCCTTGAGGGTCGGCTCGTCCCGTCCGGTGTAGCGCTGGAAGGCCGGGTTCACCTCCTCGATGGCGCCGTGGCGGTCGCACACCACCAGGATGTCGGACATGGAGGCGAGGATGCTGGCGATGAAGCGGTGGGACTCCTCCAGGGCGGCGTTGTTCTGCTCCAGGGCCACTTCGTACTGCAGCAGGTCGTTGTAGACCTCGTCCATCTTCTGGATCACCTCGATCCACACCTTCTCGTTCACCCCCTCCAGCAGCTGGGCCGGCTCCGGCAGCAGGCTGCCGTCGAGCAGGGGGCGGGCGGGACGCTTGGCGGTCATGGCGGCGGGACTAGCGGCTGGGCTTCAGGTGCAGGTGGCGATAGCCGTGGCCGTGGGCATGGCTGTGCTTGTGGCTGTGCTGCTTCTGGCTCTCGTCCAGTTCCACGGTGACCAGGTTGAGCTGGCCGTGGCGCACGCCGCGCTCGGCCATGAGGGCCTGGGCGAAGGCCCGCACGTCCTCCGTCGGGCCCTTGAGGATGGTGCTCTCGATGCAGTGCTCATGGTCCAGGTGGGCGTGCAGGGTGGACACGGTGAGGTCGTGGTGGTCGTGCTGGATGGAGGTGAGGCGCTCCGCCAGTTCCCGCTCGTGGTGGTTGTAGACGTAGGAGAGGTTGGCCACGCAGTGGTCCGATTCCTTGCGCGCCTGGCGCCAGGTTTCCAGCTGGGAGCGGAGGATGTCGCGCACCGCCTCGGAGCGGTTGCTGTAGCCCCGGGCGGCGATGAGGGCGTCGAATTCCCGGGCCAGGTCCTCGTCCAGGGAAATGGTGATGCGTTCCATGCGTTCTCCATCGCCGGCGGGCGGAAGGCCGCGGAATGCGGCAGGCCGGCGCAATGCCCGCCAGTCTACCAAAAGGCACCGGGCTCCACGGCGGCGCCGGGGTCTTTGCCGCAAAAGAAAAGGCCCGCCGGAGCGGGCCTGGGGATGGGGTGCGCCACCATGGGCAGCGCCTCGATGCTCAGCCGCGTTGCTGCAGGGCGGCGATGCGCTCCTCGATGGGCGGGTGGCTGGAGAAGAGGCTCATCCAGCCCTTGCCGCCGGCGATGCCGGAGGCCGCCATATTGGCCGGCAGGGGCTCGGGGGACAAGCCGCCGAGACGCTGCAGGGCCGCCATCATGGGGCGCGGGTTGTTGCCCATGAGCCGGGCGGCGCCGGCATCGGCCCGGAATTCCCGCTGGCGGGAGAAGTACATGACGATCATGGAGGCGAGGATGCCGAAGACGATGTCGCACACCACCACCGTCACCATGTAGCCGAGCCCGGGGCCGGAGGATTCCTCGTTGTCCTTGCGCAGGAAGCTGTCCACCAGATAGCCGACCACCCGGGCCAGGAAGAAGACGAAGGTGTTCACCACGCCCTGGATCAGGGTCAGGGTCACCATGTCGCCGTTGGCCACGTGGGCCACCTCGTGGGCCAGCACCGCCTCCACTTCCTCCCTGCTCATGGATTGCAGCAGGCCGGTGGACACGGCCACCAGGGAGTTGTTGCGGCTGGGGCCGGTGGCGAAGGCGTTGGCCTCGCCCTCGTAGATGGCGACTTCCGGCATGGGCAGGCCGGCGTTCTTGGCCAGGCGGGCGACGGTGTCCACCAGCCAGGCTTCGGTGGGGTTGCGCGGCTGCTCGATGACCTGGGCGCCGGTGCTCCACTTGGCCATGGGCTTGGACAGCCACAGGGAAATGAAGGAGCCGCCGAAACCCATCACCGCGGCGAACCCCAGCAGCATGGGCAGGTTTAGGCCGTTGGCGGTGAGGAAGCGGTTGAGGCCCAGCAGATTGATGACCAGGCCCAGGACCACCATGATGGCCAGGTTGGTCGCAAGGAAGATCAGAACGCGTTTCATGGCATTGCTCCGGTAAAGACTGGATCAGAAGGCAGGTTGCAGATTGAGCTCCGCCTCTTCGGCGGCGGGCAGGCGGCGGGCCAGACGGCCCTGGCGGCGCAGGGGGGCGACGCTGCGCCGCAGGGTCCGGGCCAGGGCCTGGGCAGCCCGGTGGGCGGCGCCGTCGATGGCGGCCCGCAGGTCACCGGCCACGTCGCTGACCACCAGTGGGGCCTGGCCGTCCACTTCCACCTGGATGCGGCACAGCTTGTCCACGCCGCCGCGGTGGCCGTTGCGGTCCATCAGGCGCACGGTGACGGCGCGGATGCGATGGCGGCTGCGGTCCAGGGCGAAGCCGAGGCGATGGGCGACGTAGCTGCGGATCTCGGCACCGATGTCGATGCGACGGGCGATGATGGTGGGTTGCATGGCGTCCTCCTGTGGCAGAAAGCGAATCGAGAACGCAGCTTAGGGGCTTTCGTTGTCAGGAAAAAGCAGAGATAATCGAATCATTACTTCGTAAAAAACTGAATATGAGCGCCCCCAACACCTCCCCGGCCAGTCTCAACCACCGCCATCTCCATTATTTCTGGGTGGTGGCCAAGGAAGGCGGCATCAGTCGCGCCGCCGAGCGCCTGGGGGTGGCGGTGCAGACCATCAGCGCCCAGCTGAAGGAACTGGAACAGTCCCTCGGCACCGCCCTGTTCACCCAGGAAGGGCGGCGCCTGGTGCTGACCGAGGCCGGCCGCACCGCCCTGCATTACGCCGACCAGATTTTCCTCCTCGGCGAGCAGCTGCAGGAGGCCCTGCAGCTCCAGACCGCTGCCGCCAGCCTGAAGCTGAGCGTGGGCATTTCCGACGCCCTGCCCAAGCTCATCGCCTACCGCCTGCTGCAGGCCGCCATCGACCTGCCCCAGCCGGTGCGCCTGGTCTGCCATGAAGGGGAATTCGACGAACTGCTGGCCGACCTGGCCCTGCACAAGCTGGATGTGGTGCTCACCGACCGTCCCGCCGGCAGCCGTCCCAATCTGCGGGTGTACAGCCATCCCCTGGGGGAGTGCCGCATGGGCGTTTTCGCCACGGCGGAGCTGGCGGCGCGCTACGGCCCCGGCTTTCCCGATTCCCTCAACGGGGCCCCCCTCTTGCTGCCGACCCGGGACACGGCCCTGCGCGGCCGCATCGACGCCTGGCTCTCGGCCCGCAACCTGCGGCCCGACGTGGTGGGGGAATTCGAGGACAGCGCCCTGATGATGACCTTCGGCCGCTCCGGCCTGGGCCTCTTCCCGGCCCCGACCCTGCTGGCCGATGCCCTGGAGGAGCAGTTCCGCGCCCGCCCGGTGGGCGGCATGGAGGACGTGCGGGAACAGTTCTATGCCATTTCCAACGAGCGCAAGATCCGCCACCCGGCGGTGGAGGCCATCCGCCTGGGGGCGGAGAAGCTGCCTTTGGGATAGGGCTGGAAGGCAGGCGGGACGGGGCTGCTAGCCAGCCCCTGCCTGAAATGCCCGTACTTGCTGGATCGCCGGCCGGTGCCTAATGCACCGTGCACACCATGCACGGATCGAAGGAGCGCACCACGTGCTGCACCAGCACCGGCGCCGCTTCGTCCTTGGGGATGGGCAGGCCCACCAGGGCTTGTTCCAGGGGGCCGGGGGTGCCGGCGGCGTCCCGGGGGGAGAAGTTCCAGGTGGTGGGGGCGATGATCTGGTAGCCGGCGATGGCACCATGCTTCACCGTCAGCCAGTGGCCCAGGCTGCCCCGGGCGGCTTCGGTGAGGCCGACGCCGACGGCGGCATCCGGCAGTTCGCCGTGGGCGCAGAAGGGTTCGCCGGGGGCCAGCTGCTGCACCCAGCTTTCCATGGCCGGGATGAGGGCGGCGATTTCCAGCATGCGGGCGACGATGCGGGCGGTGACGTTGCCGCCGGCGGATTTTCCTTGCCCGTTACGCACCAGGTCCTGGGCCAGGGGCTGGCCGGCCACCAGTTGCCGTGCCAGGGCGCCCACCTCGGCCACCTGACCGCCGTAGCGGGGGGCCTTGCACCAGGTGTAGGCGTCCTCCTTCTCCAGCAGGGGCCGGGTCTGGCCCTGGGCGGGCGCCTGGGGGGCGTCACCGGCCAGCCAGGCGTGGCTCAGGTCCTCGACAATGCGGGCGGTGTCCAGCTCGGCGCGGCGGCCCTTGGCGCCGTCCCAGACGCCGGCGGGGAAGAGGCTGCCGACGGAGCCCGGATAGGCGCCGACGCTCAGGAAGAGATTGCCGGCCCGGCCCACCTGCTGCAGGCCCAGGTCGTCGGCCAGGGCCAGGAAGCGGGGAAAGTCGGCCTGGCGTCCGGCGGCCCAGGCCCGCAGGGCGTCGGCCGAATCCAGGGCGGCCACGGTTTCCAGGGCGTCGCCGAACAGCGTGCTTTCCAGCCAGGCGCGGAACTCCCGCAGCACGGCGTAGAGGCGGATCTTCTCCGCCGCCAGCACCGCCCGGGTGGTGCCGCCGGGCTGCAGGGCCATGGTGTGGGGCCATTTGCCGGCCAGGTAGCCCTGCAGGCGCATGAAACCGGCCCGGGCGGGCAGCATCTCCGCCGTGGCCCGTCCCGTCTGGGCCTTGAAGCGGCCTTCGGTCTCGGCGAACCAGGGCTTGGCGGCGTAGGCGGCCCGGGCGAAGTCCGGCATGAAAAAGAGGTAGAAGTGGGTCAGGTGGTCCGCCAGGTTTTCCCCGGCCTGGATCAGGTTGCGGGCGAGGCGGCCGTTGGGCGGCGGGGTCAGGCCCATGGCCTCGGCCAGGGCGCTGGCGGCGGCGGCCGACTGGGCCACGGAGCAGATGCCGCAGATGCGCGGCACGATGGCCAGGGCGTCCAGGGGCGCCTTGCCCAGCAGCATAGGCTCGAAGCCGCGGTAGAGGGGGGCGTTCACCCGGGCCGAGTGCACGGCGCCGTCGCTCACCTCCAGGCTCACCTCCAGGTCGCCTTCGACCCGGTTGAAGGGACCCAACACCAGCTTGCTCATTTCAATCCCGTCTTGCGGATGGCCGGCATCACCACCGGATGGTCGGCGGCGGCGTTTTCCCGCACCCGTTTCGGGGTGGCCGATTTCGACAGGGCGGCGAGGGCGACGAACCAGGCCTTGGGCATGTCCGAGGGCAGGCCGATGGGAATGCCCGCCACCTTGGGCGTTTCCATGAAGGGATGGCCCGGCTCCTCGAAGCCCGGCTCGGTGCAGGAGATGCAGGGGTAGCCGCCGCGCAGGCAGGAGCCGACGCCGTTCCATACCCGGGTGTTGCAGTCGGCATGGGCCTGGGTGCCCTTGCAGCCCAGGTTCTCCATGAGGCAGCCCAGCTCCGAGGGCTTGTGGGCGCTGGCCTTGAATTCGTAGAACTCGTTGCGGGGGCAGCCGTGGTGCACCAGCTGGTCCGAATAGAAGCGGGGGCGCTGCAGGGCGTCCAGGTCCCTGGCCTGCAACTGGCCCAGGGCCAGGGCCATCAGGCTGTCCACCACCCAGCCCGGGTGGGTCGGGCAGCCGGCCACGTTCACCACCGGCAGGCCGGCGGCGCTCTGCCACTCGGCGCCCAGGATGCCGCCCTTCTCGTCGCCCTCGAACTGCAGGCCGCAGGCGTCGGTGCTGTTCTCCCCCGCCGCCGGCACGCCGCCGAAGGCGGTACAGGAGCCGATGGCGAAGACGTGGCGGGCCTGCCCGGCCAGACGCTGCACCCAGTCCAGCATGGGAATGCCGGTGCCGGCGAGGATGTGAAAGCGTCCGCTACCATTGGGCCCCCGCAGCACGGCGCCCTCGACGCAGAGGATGTCCACCGGCACCTTGCCGCTGGCGGCGTCTTCGAGGATGGCCAGGGCCTCGGGGCCGGAGGCTTCGGAGAGGGCCGGGTGGAAGAGCACGCGGATGCCCACGTCCTCCAGCTGGCGCAGCAGGTCCCGGGCGTCGGCGCCGAGAAGGGAGAGGGTGCAGCCGCCGCAACCGCCGGCCTGGAGCCAGAGGAGGTTCATGAAAATCTTTTTGCCACAGAGGGCACAGAGGACACAGAGTTTTTCCAGGCTGTGCGACCGTCGGCGCTTGCCTCAAGCGTGAGGAACGGCAAATTCCAGAGGACACCCTCTGTGATCTCTGTGCCCTCTGTGGCAACGATCTTAAGCATCATCCCTTCTCCAGCCCGTAGCGCACCAGCTTGTTGCGCAGGCCGACGCGGGAGAGGCCCAGGTCGGCGGCGGCCTTGGATTTGTTCCAGCGGTGGCGGATCAGGGCCTCCTTCACCACCTTGGCTTCCAGCTGTTCCATGCGCTCCTTGAGGCCGCCGGAGAGGTCGGCGAGGAAGGACAGTTCCGCATCCTCATGGACCCCCACCGGGGCCCGCAGCACCCGGGGCGAGAGCAGCTCGGCGCCCAGTTGCTTGCCTTCGCACAGGGCCAGCATGCGCAGGATCTCGTTCTGCAGTTCCCGCACATTGCCGGGCCAGCGATAGGCGGCGATGCAGGCCAGGGTCTCGGTGGTGAAGCCCTGCACGGTCTTGCCCAGGGCTTTCTGGGAGGCTTCCAGCAGGCGCTGGGCCAGCAGGGGAATGTCCATGGGCCGCTCCCGCAGGGGCGGCACGTGCAGGGTGACGGTAGCCAGGCGGTAGTAGAGGTCCTCGCGGAAGCGGCCCTCCCGCACCTCGGCCTCCAGGTCCCGGTTGGTGGCGGCGATGACCCGCACATTGACGCTCACCGGCCGGGGGCTGCCCAGGGGGCGGAACTCGCCCTCCTGCAGCACCCGCAAGAGCTTCACCTGGAAGGCCGGGGAGGTCTCGCCGATTTCGTCGAGGAAGATGGTGCCGCCGTCGGCCTGCTGGAAGAGGCCGATGCGGTCCTCGTAGGCGCCGGTGAAGGCGCCCCGCTTGTAGCCGAAGAGTTCGGCTTCCAGCAGCTGGTCCGGCAGGGCGCCGCAGTTCTCCACGACGAAGGCCTGGCGGTCGCGGCGGCTCTGGTAGTGGATGGCCCGGGCCAGCATTTCCTTGCCGGTGCCCGATTCGCCCATGAGCAGCACCGAGAGGTCGTAGGGGGCGATGCGCTGCACCATGTCGCAGACCGGGTTCATGGGGCTGCCGGCGCTGCGGGTGAGGCCGTCCAGGCCCAGCTCCCGCTTCACCCGTTCGTACTTCATCTCCACCTTGCTCGCCAGCACCGGCTCGGCGGCGCGCAGTTCCAGGGAGAGGCGCTGGTTGTCCTGCTGCAGGCGCCACACGTTGGCGGCGCTCTTCAGGGTCAGCAGCAGCTGTTCCGGCTGCCAGGGTTTCAGCAGGTACTGGTAGATGCCGGCCTCGTTGATGCCGGCAATGATGTCGCCGGCCTCGGTGTAGCCGGAGAGGACGATGCGCACCACGTCGGGCCAGCGCTGGCGCACCTCGGTGAGGAAGGCGACGCCGGAGGTGCCGGGCATGCGCTGGTCGCACAGCACCACCTGCACGCCCTTGCCGCCGCTTGCGCCCTGCTCCCGCTCCATGATGGCCATGGCTTCGTCGGCGCCGGAGGCGGTGAAGACGGTGAAGTCTTCCTCCAGGGTGCGGCGCAGGGCCTCCTGGGAGCGGACTTCATCGTCCACCACGAGGACGGCGGGCAGGGCGGGGACGTTTTTCATGGCGCTTCAGTTCGTCTCGGGGACGCTCCAGCCCAGGTCCCGGTGCTTCGCCAGATGGCGCGGCGTCCAGGATTGGGGCGACTTGTGCACGAAGTGGTAACGGGCCACATGATAGCTGGGGTCGAAGCCGTAGAAGTTGCGCTGCATGTGGGCCAGCTCCTCGGCGCGCCAGGCGGAAAGCGGCTTCTCGGCCTCGTCGGAGGCCCGTCTGGCGGCCTTCTCGGCCAGGCGCTGGGCCAGGTCCGGCGCGGCGGCCAGCTCGGCGGCGCGGCGGGCCACGTCCACGCGGAAGGCCTGCGGCGTGCCGGCCAGGGCAGCGTCGAGGAAGCCCAGGGCCACGCCCTCGTCGGCGGTCATGGGCAGGCGGTGCTGCATGATGGCCCGGGCCCCGTCCGCGCCGACCCGGGGCGGCAGCAGGTAGGTCCAGAACTCGGAGCCGTAGAGGTTGCCCATGTTCTTGTAGTGGGGGTTGAGGATGACACCCTGGCGGGCCCACAGCAGATCGGCGGCCCGGGCCAGGAAGCAGCCGCCGGCGCCGGCGTTGCCGCCCAGGGCGGCGATGATGAGCTTGCCGGTGGCGCGGATGAGGGCCTCGGCCAGGTCGTCCATGGCATTGATGTTGCGCCAGGATTCGTCGGCCGGGGAATCCGCCGCCTCGATCAGGTTGAGGTGGATGCCGTTGGACCAGAAGTCCCGCCCGCCCATCAGCACCAGCACGGAGGTCGGCCGTTCCAGGGCGAAGTGGAGGGCAGCCAGCAGGCGCTGGCAGTGACCGGTGCCCATGGCGCCGTTGTAGAAGTCGAAATGGAGGAAGCCGACGGCGCCGGCTTCCTCATAGCGGATGTCCTGCCAGGTGGCGTGGTCGGCGGCGAACCAGCCGTCCAGAGGCGCTTCCGGGATCTCGGCCAGCCGCTCGGCGAAGGCCGTGGTGGCGGGCAGCTTGAAGGCGTGAGGGAAGGCTCCGCCCCGCTTCACATGGCCCAGCCACAGGGCGCCGTCCGCCGTGGCCCGGCACAGGGCGGTTTCGCGGCGGGCGATGATGGCGCCGGGGGTGCCGCGTAGCTTGGCTTCCGGCCAGGCGTCGTAGAGATGGCAGGGCTCGCCGAAGAGTTCGTCGAGCACGCCGGGAAAGCCGTCGGCGGCGTTGAGCTTGCGCAGCACGGTGGCGGTGTCGTCCCGGGACCAGTCGATGGCCCGGTCCGTCTGCCGCATCAGGGGGCGCTCCCGGCCTCGGACCGCAGGATCGGCCAGGTCGGGGCGGCGGGGCGTGAAGCCGCCGGCCTGGAAACGCTCGATGGCTTCCAGGGAGGCGCGGCAGGCGGCCTCGGTCACTTCCTGGCGGTACACGCTGGCCTTCTTGCCGCCGCCCAGGGGGAATTCGGCGCTGGCCCAGACCGGGCCGGCATCCATCTCCGCCTCGGCCTGCAGCACGGTGACGCCCCAGGTCTCTTCGCCGTTCTGGATGGCCCAGTCCAGGGCCGAAGGGCCCCGGTCGCCGACGATGCCCGGGTGCACGATCAGGCACAGGTGCTTGGACCACAGCTCCTCGGCGATGGCCCGCTTCAGGAAGGGGGCCAGGATCAGGTCGGGACGGAAGAGGACGACGGCCTCGGCGGTGACCGAATCGGCAATGTCGAACTCCACCGACACCTCATGGCCCCGGGCCGTCAGTTCGGCGTGGAGGCGCTGGGTCAGGCTGTTGAAGGTGTGGGTGAGGAGGAGGATGCGCAGGGAAGCCATAGGGCCGCAATTCTAGCGGCCCCGGGGCTTTTTTGACTTGATGTAACGCAATCAGCCGAGGAAGAGGTCCACCCCCAGCATCAGGGCGATGCCGCCGGCCAGGGCGCCGGAGACCTGGGGCAGGCCGCCCCGGCTCTTCAGTTCCGGCAGCATTTCGTGGAAGACCACGAAACCCATGGCGCCGGCGGCGAAGGCCAGGCCCACCGGGTAGAGGGCCGGGTTGTCGCCCAGGACCGTGGCGGCGATCCAGGCCCCCACAGGCTCGGCCAGGCCGGTGGCGGCGCCCAGCAGCACGGCCCGCTGCAGGTTCATGCCGGCAGCGCCCAGGGCCAGGGCCACCAGCAGGCCCTCGGGCACATCCTGCACGGCGATGGCCAGGGCCACCGGCACCACGGCCCCTGCACCGCCGCTGGCGGCGATGCCCACCGCCATGCCTTCGGGGAAGTTGTGCAGGAACAGGGCCAGGGCCAGCAGCAGGCCCCGGGAGGCATGGGTGGCCGGGCCATGGACGCCGCTGACGGCGTGGGCGTGGGGCAGGGCCTTGTCCAGGCCCAGCATCAGGCCGACGCCGGCGCCCAGGGCCAGCAGCACGGCCAGGGGCGAGGCATTGCCGAAGACCGGCGCGGCGGCTTCGATGGCGGGAATGAAAAGGGAGACGATGGCGGCGGCCAGCATCACCCCGGCGGCGAAGGCCATCAGCTGGTCTTCCCGGCGGCCGTTGAGCTTGCCGAGGAAAAGCATGGCCACGGCGCCGGCGGCGGTGGCGGCCGCACCGGCCATGCCCCCCAGGAGGGCGCCGGTCATGCCGCTGCTTTCCAGGGCATCGAGCAGGGCGGCCACACCGTGGGCCGCCAGGATCACCGTGCCGGCCACGGCGATGGCCAGGCCGGCGCCGCGGCGCCAGGGATGGCGGCTGTGCAGGACATGATCGTCAAGCTGATGGATGAAGGCGGACATGGTGGACTCCCGGTGTTGTTGCTGCCATTTAAGCAAAGCGGGAATGATTGATCCAATGAATTGATTAAAAGACTGCGATAGTCATTGGCAATTACGATTTGGTAAATCGTCATCCTCCTCCCTTAGTCCATGAGGATTTTTTCGCCGTTCCCGAAAAAGTAATTTCCAGCATTTTTAGGGGCTTAGCGGCGGAATTCAGGCGATAAGCATGTCGGTATCACCTTCGTATTATTTTTCAATGAGTTAGCTTTGGTTAGCATGGCTCCAGATTCCCGCCGTCCCGGCCGGGAACGAGCGGTTACTGTCAAAAAATTGACCGCCACCTGGGAGGTTCGCTGTATGCAACGCCACAGTCGTTCTGCTTCATCCGGCTCGCCCGCCGCCCCTGCTGCCCCTGCGTCACCGCGTCGCCCCAGGCGCCGTGCCGCACCGTTTCTCGCCTCCGTGCGTTTTCTCGACGGCAGCCGCAATGTTTACGAGGTTTCCAACGCCAAGGATGTGGCCGACGCCCGTCGCATGATTCTCGAGGAATTGAGCAACGTGGCCGCCGCCATGATCGTCGTGCGGGACTGACCCCTTCCCGCCTGGTAAAGAAAAAGCCGGCCGGGCCCACAAGGCCCGGCCGGCTTTTTTTGCGTCCGTCTTACTGTCGTTCCGCCGTCAGCAGATGCGCGGCAGCTGTTCCCCCGTAAGCCAGTCCACGATGCGCTTGCCGCCGAAGCCGGTGGTCATCTGCACGAAGTGGTGGGGGTCCTCATGCACGCTGCCGACGATGGCGGCGCCGGTACCCTGGGGATGGGCCTGCAGGGCGGCCAGGGCCTTGTCCTTGTCTTCACCGGCGACGATGGCGATGAGGCGGCCCTCGCAGGCGCAGTAGAGGGGATCGAGGCCGAGGAATTCGCAGGCGGCGGCCACCGCCGGCTGCACCGGGATACGGGCTTCCTGCAGCATCATGCCGACGCCCGACTGGCGGGCGATTTCATTGAGGGTGGTGCCCAGGCCGCCCCGGGTGGGGTCCCGCAGCACCTTCACCTGGACGCCGCTGGCCAGCAGGTCGGCCACCAGGCCGTGCAGGGCGGCGGTGTCGGAAACGATGGGGGATTCGAAGGCCAGGCTTTCCCGCTGGCTCATGATGGCCATGCCGTGGTCGCCGATGGGGCCGGAGACCAGGATGGCGTCGCCCGCCGCTGCCCGGTTGCCGGAAAGCTCGATGCCGGCGGGCAGCCAGCCGACGCCGGTGGTGCTGATGAAAACCCCGTCGCCCTTGCCCTGCTCCACCACCTTGGTGTCGCCGGTGACCACCGGTACGCCGGCTTCCCTGGCCGCGGCCGCCATGGATTCGACGATGCGCTTGAGGTCCGCCAGGGCGAAGCCCTCTTCCAGGATGAAGCTGGCCGAGAGATAGAGGGGCTTGGCGCCCATCACCGCCACGTCGTTGATGGTGCCGTGCACCGAGAGGCAGCCGATGTCGCCGCCGGGGAAGAAGAGGGGCGACACCACGTGGGCGTCGGTGGCCATCACCAGCCGGCCCGGGCCTTCCGGCAGGGGCATGACCGAGCCGTCGTTGCCCTGGGCCAGGTAGTCGTTGCCCAGCAGGGGGGCGAACAGTTCGTCGATGAGCTGGGCCATGGCCCGGCCGCCGCTGCCGTGGCTCATGTCCACGCGGCCGTGCTTGAGGTCCAGGGGGCGGATGTAGTTCTGTTTCATGGCGGGACTTTCGCTCAGGCCGGTAGTTCGCGGAAACGGCCGTAGGTGTAATGGGCGGCGCAGGCGCCTTCGGAACTGACCATGCAGGAGCCGACCGGGTTTTCCGGGGTGCATACGGTGCCGAACAGCTTGCAGTCCTGGGGCCGCTTGACGCCGCGCAGGATGGCGCCGCATTCGCAGGCCTTGTGGTCGGGCACGCTGACGTAGTCCTCGCCGAAGCGCTGTTCCGCATCGAACTCGGCGAAGCCGCCGCGGATGCGCAGGGCCGAATAGGGCACGGTGTGCAGGCCGCGCCACTCGAAGGCCCGGCGCAGTTCAAAGACCTCGGCCACCAGGTTCTGGGCCTTGAGGTTGCCCTCCCGGCTGACGGCCCGGGAAAACTCGTTTTCCACCTCGGCCCGGCCTTCATTGACCTGGCGCACCAGCATGCGGATGGCCTGCATCACGTCCAGAGGCTCGAAGCCGGCGATGACCACGGGCTTGCGGTATTCCTCGGCGAAGAATTCGTAGGGCCGGCTGCCGATGATGGTGGAAACGTGGGCCGGGCCGATGAAGCCGTCCAGGGGCACGGTGCCCAGCTTCCTCACCTCCGGCGATTCCAGGATGTTGCTGATGGCCGAAGGGGTCAGCACGTGGCAGCACAGCACGGAAAAATTCTTCAGGCCCATCGCCTTGGCCTGCTTGATGGCCACGGCGGTGGGCGGGGTGGTGGTCTCGAAGCCGATGGCGAAGAACACCACCTGCTTCTCGGGATTTTCCTGGGCCAGCTTGAGGGCGTCGGCGCTGGAATAGACCATGCGGATGTCCGCCCCGCGGGCCTTGGCCTTGAGCAGGGAAAGACCGTCGGAGGCCGGCACCCGCAGGCAGTCGCCGTAGGTGCACAGGATCACGTTGTGCTTGAGAGCCAGGCGGATGGCCTGGTCCACCCGGCCGATGGGCAGCACGCAGACCGGGCAGCCGGGGCCGTGGATCATGCGCACATTGGCCGGCAGCAGGTCGGTGACGCCGTAGCGGGAAATGGCGTGGGTGTGGCCGCCGCAGAATTCCATGAAGTGGTAGCGGCGGTCGGGCCGGGCCTCCTTGGCGATGGCGGCGGCCAGGCCCTGGGCCAGTTCGCCGTCCCGGTATTCGTCGACGTACTTCATGGGTAAAGCCTTTTGCCACAGCGGGCACAGAGATCATAGAGAGAGGGGCGCATCGGCCCCATCCGGCGGAGCGTGGGGGTCATGCCTGGGCCATGGCAGCGGCGCGGGCTTCGTCGTCCAGCTCGGCAAAGAGGGCCAGGGTCTTGGCCGCCTCTTCCGGGTCCAGCTTGGTCAGGGCGTAGCCCACGTGGATGATGACGTAGTCGCCCACGGCCACGTCTTCCACCAGGGCCAGGGAGACTTCCTTGCGCACGCCCCCCAGGTCGATGCGGGCCTGGTCGTCGGGCAGGAGTTCAACGATTTTCGCGGGGATGGCGAGACACATGGTCAGCGCTCCTTCAAGGGCAGATTCAGGGGGGCGGGAGGCAGGACGGTGGCGTCGGGAAGGTTGTCCATGGCTTCCTGAACGCTGGCGCAGCGTTGCAGCAGGTCCTGGATGGCCGCCACCGGCTCCGGGTAGAGGCCGGGGAAATCCAGTTCGCCCGGGTAGTCCAGGGCGAAGGCCAATTGCTCGTTGGGCGGAGTGAAGCGGGCCTCCACACCGGGCTTGTTGCCCCGGGGGTCGAGGCGGTACCAGCCGTGCCCGGGCAGGTACACTGCGTTGAGGCCGTGCAGGCAGTAACGTGCGCCGCCGGGTTCGAGGGTCAGGCGCTGGTAGCAGAGGGCGGCGGGAATGCCGTTGGCCCGCAGCAGGGCCGCCAGCAGGTGGCTCTTGGCGTAGCAGTAGCCGGTGCGTTCGGCCAGCACCTGGGGCGCGGCACAGGTGAGGGGATTGCGGGCGTCGGCCCGGTAGTCCCAGCTATGGCGGATCTGGTCCCGCACGTACTCGAAGCAGCGGCGGGCGGTATCGGTGGGGCTGCCGTTGCCGGCGGCCTGCAGTTCGGCGGCCAGGCGGCGAATCTCGGGATGGTCGGCAGCGACGATGGGGCTGGCGGCCAGATAGGGAGCGAACTGGGGCGGATAGGTCGTCACGTCGCGCTCCTACAGGCCCAGGGACTGCCGGGCCACCCAGGCCTGGCCCAGGGCGATGCCGCCGTCGTTGGGCGGGGCCTGGCGGGCTTCCAGCACGGCCAGCCCTCTGGCCTGCAAGCCGTTGCGCAGGTCCCGGGAAAGCAGGTGGTTGAGCAGGCAGCCGCCGCCCAGGGCGACGGTGGACAGGTTGGCCTGTTCGGCGGCCGCGGCGGCCCAGTGCACCAGGCCGGCGGCCAGGGTGGCGTGGAAGCGGGCGGCGCCCAGGTCGGCGTCATCGCATTCGCCCAGCCAGGCGAGCAGGGGCAGCAGGTCGAGATGGCCGTCGTTGTTGATGCTCCAGCCATCAGCCAGGGGCGTGGCAGGGCCGTGGCGTTCTTCCCAGGCGTGGGCCCGGCCTTCCAGTTCCATGGCGGCCTGGGCCTCGAAGCGCTGGCTGGCGCGCAGGCCCAGCAGGCCGGCGGCGGCGTCGAACAGCCGGCCCAGGCTGGAGGTGGGCGGGCAGTTGAGCTGCTTGCGCAGCATCTCGGCGATCATGGCCGCGCCCTGTTGATCAGGATAACGGCGGGCGACGAATGCCTCGATGTCGCCGTTGCGGCCCAGGGCGTGGAGGGCGGCGGCGGCCAGGCGCCAGGGTTCCCGGGCCGCCCTGTCGCCGCCGGGCAGTGGCAGGGGTGAAAGGCCCCCGAGGCGCTGGCAGTCGGCCCCGTCCACCCGCAGCAGTTCGCCGCCCCACAGGCCGCCGTCTTCACCCAGACCGATGCCGTCCAGGGCCAGGCCGATGACCGGCTTGGGGTAGCGGGTTTCCGCCAGCACGGCGGCGATGTGGGCGTGGTGGTGGGCCACGGCGATGGCGGGAATGCCCAGCTCGGCGGCGAAGGCGGCGGCCAGCCGGGTGGAGGGAAAGTCCGGGTGCCGGTCGTGGGCGATGACCTGGGGTTCCACGTCCAGGATGTGCAGCAGATGGGCCGCCGTCTCTTCCAGGAAATTCACCGTGGGCACGTTGTCCAGGTCGCCGATGTGCTGGGAGAGATAGGCTTCCCGGCCCTTGACCACGCACAGGGTGTTTTTCAGATAGGGGCCGAAGGCCAGGACGGCCGGGCCCTCGTCCTTGAGCTTGATGGGGCGCGGCGTCTGGCCCCGGCCCCGGCGCAGGAACTGGACGCCGCCTTCGTCGCAACGGATCACCGAGTCGTCGCTGCGGATGACGATGTCCCGGTCGTGGCAGAGGAAGGCGTCGGCCATGCCGGCCAGGCGCCCCACCGCCTCGGCGTTGTCGGTGACCAGGGGCTCGCCCCCCGGGTTGGCGCTGGTCATCACCAGTACCAGGTCCTGGGCTTGGGCCAGCCAGGCCAGGCCCTCTGGCTCGCCGGCGGCGGCATGGAAGAGCAGGTAGTGCAGGGGTGCGTAGGGCAGCATCAGGCCCAGCCATTGTAGGCCGGGGGCGACGCCGGGCAATTGGGTGTCGGTGTTGTCCTGCTTGCGCAGCAGGACGATGCTGCGCTCGGGCAGTTCCAGCAGGCCCGCCTCGTCGCCGCCCAGGGTGCAGAGGGCATTGGCCGAGGCCACGTTGGCGGCCATCACGGCGAAAGGCTTTTCCTCCCGGTGCTTGCGCTTTCTCAGTTCGGCCACGGCGGCCCCATTGCGGGCGTCGCAGGCCAGGTGGAAGCCGCCGTAGCCCTTGAGGGCGACGATCTTGCCGGCCTGCAGCAGGCGCACGGCTGCGCGCACCGGGTCACCGGCAATGGGCTGGCCGGCGGCGTCGAGCAGCCTGAGTTGGGGGCCGCAGTCGGGGCAGCAGTTGGCCTCGGCGTGGAAGCGCCGGTTGTGGGGATCGGCGTATTCCGCGGTGCAGGCCGGGCACTGGGGGAAGGGAGCCAGGCTGGTGCGGGCCCGGTCGTAGGGCAGCTCCCGGGTGATGGAATAGCGGGGGCCGCAGTGGGTGCAGTGGGTGAAGGCGTAGCGGTGGCGCCGGTCCTGGGGCGCGAACAGTTCTTCCAGGCAGTCGTGGCAGAGGGCGCTGTCCGGGCCGATGGCGGTACTGGCGTGGCCGCCCCGGCTCTCGACGATGAGAAAGCCGGGCAGGCTGCGCTCGGGCTCGGCCTCCCGCACTTCCACCGCCTCCACCCGGGCCAGTTCCGGCGCTTCGGCCCGCAGCCTGGCGATGAAGCGCTCCACCAGCGGGGCCGGGCCCCGGGCTTCGATATCCACCCCTTCGGCGTCGTTGCGCACCCAGCCGCCAAGGCCCAGCTCAAAGGCCAGGCGATAGACGAAGGGACGATAGCCGACGCCCTGCACCAGGCCGCGGACGCGGACCCGGCGGCAGAGCAGGGGAAGGGTGAGGTCGTTCATGGCAGTGGTGCAACCGGGGCGGCGGAGCCGCCCCGGGGATCAGCGGCGGGCCAGCAGGCCTTCCAGTTCGGCGATGCGGGCTTTCAGGGCGGCGACGTTTTCCTGGCGGGCTGCTTTGGCGGCGGCCAGGCCCTTTTCCACCCAGGCCAGCCACTCGGCGAAGCCTTCGCCGCTGGTGGTGGAGACCCGGATCACTTCCAGGGCCGGATTGACCCGGCGTGCGTATTCCACCGCCTTATCCGCATCGAAAGTCAGGTGGGGCAGCAGGTCCACCTTGGAGAGCAGCATCAGGCGGGCGGCCCGGAACATGTCCGGGTACTTCAGCGGCTTGTCCTCGCCTTCGGTGACGGAGAGGATCACCACCTTGCCGGCCTCGCCCAGGTCGAAGGCGGCGGGGCACACCAGATTGCCGACGTTCTCGATCAGCAGCAGGGAGTCGTCCTGCACCTCCAGCTTTTCCAGGGCGTGGCCCACCATGTGGGCGTCCAGGTGGCAGCCCTTGCCGGTGTTGATCTGCAGGGCCGGGGCGCCGGTGGCGCGGATGCGTTCGGCGTCGAAGCTGGTCTGCTGGTCGCCCTCGATCACGGCCACCGGGTATTTGGCCTTCAGTTCCTCGATGCTGCGGCAGAGCAGGGTGGTCTTGCCAGAGCCGGGGCTGGAAACCAGATTGAGGGCGAACACGCCCTTCTCGGCCAGGGCCTGGCGGTTCTTGGCGGCGTAGGCGTCGTTCTTGGAGAGGATGTCCCGCTCGATCTGCACCATGCGCTTCTGGCTCATGCCCGGGGCGTGGGCGCCGGCGGGACCGCTGCCGTAGTCGATGCTGCCATCGCCGTGATGGTGGTGATGGCCGTGCCCGTGGTCGCCCTGGTCTCCCTCGGCGTGGGCGTGGTGGTGCTCGCCCTCGTGGGTATGAGGATGGCTGTGGCTGGTGCCGTCGGCGTGGGTATGCACGTGGCCGTGGGCCGGGGCGGCAGGCTGGGGCACGACGCCCTGGTGATCGTGATGATGTTCGCCGTCGTGATGGTGCGGGTGGCTGTGACGGGTGCCGTCGGCGTGCACATGTTCGTGCTGGTGCTCGTCGTGGGCATGGCTGTGGCCGTGACCGTGCTCGTGGCCATGGCTGTGGGCGGTGCCGTCCTCATGGACGTGCCAGTGTTCGTGGCCATGCTCGTGATCGTGGAGGGCGTCGCCCTCGATGCGGGTTTCGCCGGCGCCGCAGCCGCAGGTGGTACACATTTGTTCGATGCTCCTTCGATTTCCTGAATTCTGTGGTGAGGGCTGGCCCTCAATCGACTTCCAGTTCCCGCACCCGCATTTCCGTGCCGGCCGTGGGCTGCACCGGGTAGCCGCCGCATTCCGGGCAGGGGTCGTACACCTGGGCCAGGGGTACGGTCTTCTGGCAGGAGAGGCACAGCCCCTCGCCGGGGACGCTGACGATTTCCAGCTTGGCGCCGTCGGCCACCGTGCCCTTGCTTACCGCCTCGAAACAGAAGGCCATGGCCTCCGGTTCGACCGAGGAGAGCTGGCCGATTTCGAGGAAGACGGTCTTTACCCGGGCAAAGCCCTGGGGGCCTTGGGCGGCCTCTTCGACGATTTGCAGCACGCCCTCTGCCAGGGACATCTCATGCATGGTGGTGCGTATCCAGGGTGATGCCCACGGCGACGCAGGGGTCCAGGGACAGGGCGATGCAGCGGGCCATGTGCCGGGCGGCTTCCGGGGTCGGGGCGGGCAGGCCGGTGGTGTCTTGGACGAAGGCGCCGGCCGGGTGAAAGTTCCATTCCGTGGGGGCAACAATAACATAGCGCTGCACCGTGCCGGCAGCCAGCGCCACCAGATGCAGCAAGGGCCCCCGGGCCGTTTCCACCCGCGCCAGGCCGATGCCGGGGGCCGGGCTGCAGGCGTCCACCCAGGCCGGGTCCCAGTGGCCGTCGAGCAGGGCTTCCAGTTCCAGGCAGCGGGCCTGGAGGCGGGCGGCGGCACGGCGACCGGCCTGCCACAGGGCGGCCACCTCGGGCTGACGGCGGCAGCGGGCTGCGGCGCCGGTTTCCCGGGGCTGGCCGGCCAGGGTCGGGGCCAGGGCATGGGCGGCGAGACAGTCCCAGTCCCGCTCTCCGGGGAGGGATTGCCACCAGGCGGATGCATCCAGGTGTTCCAGCAGGTCCGTGCCGGGAGCCGCGCACAGCGGCAGTTCCAGGGCATGGGCGGCGAAGCTGCGCCACTGGGGCCGATCGGCGGCGGGCAGGCCCTTGCGCCAGGCCACCAGGGCCTCCTTGCGCGGCGGCAGGCCCAGCAGGGGCGGCCAGTCCAGGCCCAGGCGCCACAGGTGTTCGCCGATCATCTCCCGGCTCAGGCGCTGCCGTTCGGCCCCATCCGGCTCGGCCATCGGGGTGCCGGCGGCAGCGGCCAGGGCCCGGCGGGCGGCGCTGCCCTGGGCGGCGGCACAGAGGGTGAACAGGCGCGGCGCCAGTTCGCCGGCCTCGGCGGCGGGACGGCCCTGCAGCAGGCGGGCGGCCAGAGGGCGGGGGCTGGCGATGCGGGCCGCGGCAATGCCCTGGCCGTCCCATTCCAGGGCCAGTTGCAGCGCGCCGTCGTTTCCCTCGTGCTGGCCCATGCCGGCCTGCCTCCCGCAAAAAAGCCGCTACCCTAGGGGATCGGGGCCGCCGTCGCCTTGATTACCGTCAAGGGGGCGGGAGATAGGGG